>JAYFQB010000161.1:0-5112 GCA_034927385.1 Anaerolineaceae bacterium
CCTAAGTTCCGAATAACGAGCGGCAGAGGCTGCAGGTCAGGCATCGAAGCTGAACCTTGCCTTGTCATCCAGCCGGATGTTATACGTCTTTGCCGCACTGCCGTTTACGACAGCAACCTCAACGAAGCCTTCGCTGTCGGTTACGGCAACAAGGTCGCCAACTTTAGCGTGTCCATAAGAAGGCAGGATGCCGCGGATGACTTGCCCGCCAATATAGAGTACGGCGCTTTCAAGCTTCGGCACGTCAGAAACACGGACATTTGTCGAGCAATTGCCAAAGACGTCAATAACAACGATGCTCCCCTCAATTCCATCATCCGTCTTAACTGGCTTGGGCAAGGGCAAACGCACCGGATCGGTGATTACTGTCCCAAGTTTCTCCAGCGGCACGCCGGCTGCCAGATGCGCGCCAACAGGCGCAAAGATATCGCGCCCGTGGAAAGTCGTGTACACCTGGGGCAGCCAGTATTCAGGTTTATCCCGGTGAACGATGCGAACTTCCTTACCAGCAGCTTCGGCATCTTCGAGCATGGGAGTGATCAAACCGTTATCCGGCATTACATAATACTGATCACCGAGTTTCGCCGCGATTGCCCGCCGTTTGGTTCCCACGCCGGGGTCAATCACGGCAACGTGTACCGAATCCACAGGAAAATAAGCTGAGGACCGCCAAAGGGCGATTGCCCCCGTCCGAATATCCTGGGCGGGGATTTCATGGCTGATGTCCGCGATGTTGACGTCAGGGGCAATGTTCCATATTACGCCTTTCATCGTGCCGACAAAGCCGTTTAAGTTACCAAAGTCAGTTGTGATTGAGAGAGTTGTCATAAGACAAGCTTAACATTTTCACACCTTTTGGTCAAGAGATTCTGCCCGGATATTCAACGTATCACCAATGCCGTTACTGTTTGTCCGAGCCCAGGTAGCCGGGCTGTTTTGCGTTCGGGCCACCCGGCAGGTTATCCGTATTCTCACCGACTGGTCTCAACCAAACGTACCCATATGGCGGTAGTGTGTAATCTCCCGGAAGCACGATTGCTCCGCTCAGCAGGTCCTGAAAACTCCTGGCAGTCTCTGGCATCCAACCACTCACCTCTTCGCCGCTCAGGTTGTTTAGAACAACCACGCGTTCCCCCCGCCACGCTCGCTGGTATGCCGCAACCGACTTGGAGTCAAAATTGAATGCCTTCCAGGCGAAGTCACCTCTGCCGAAGATGGTCTGCCCTTTACGGACCTGGATCATATGCCGCAGCTGGTTAAGCAGAGATTTCGGGTCATTTTCTTGTGCCGCCACGTTTACCTTCTGGTAGCCGTAAACCTCATCCTTGATCACCGGCGCGTAAAGCAGTTCGGGATCTGCATTAGAAAAACCCGCATTTGGCGATTCATCCCATTGCATCGGTGTGCGAACACCATTTCGATCAAAAAGGTCCACATTGTCACCCATGCCAATTTCATCTCCATAGTATAGGAAAGGTGACCCCACCATCGTCAGCAGCATGGAGTGCATTAACAGGATTTTTCGTTGGTCATTTCCCAGTAATGGCGCCAGTCTTCGGCGGATTCCCATGTTGATCCTCTGTTTGGGGTCAGGAGCATAAAATTCCCACATCCACTGGCGTTCTTCCGGTGTGACCATTTCAAGCGTCAGTTCATCATGACAGCGCAAGAAACTCCCCCACTGACAGCCTTCAGGCAGCATTGGCGTGCGTGCCAGCACCTCCTCAATCGGCGTGCGATTCGCTTTTGCCAGCGCCATATAGAGCCGCGGCATTAGCGGAAAGTGGAAATTCATGTGCATTTCATCGCCATTGCCGAAGTATTCAATTACCTCCTCAGGCCACTGGTTAGCTTCGCTGATTAGCAGCGTTTCAGGGCTGTAATCATCCACAAATTTGCGCATGCGTTTTAGAAAAGCGTGGGTTTCGGGTAAATTCTCGCAGTTTGTCCCTTCCCGTTCGAAAAGGTACGGCGGGGCGTCTACGCGCAGTCCGTCCGCCCCTTGATCAATCCAGAATTTCACCACATCCAGAATTGCCTGCTGAACTTCCTGATTGTCAAAATTGAGGTCTGGTTGTGTCGAGAAAAACCGATGCCAGAAATACTGCCCCCGCAACGGGTCAAAAGTCCAGTTGGAGGTTTCGGTGTCTGTAAAAATAATCCTTGCGTCTTTGTATTTTTGATCAGTATCTGACCAGACATACCAGTCGCGATATCGGGCGTGTTCCGGATGCTGCGGATCACGCGATGCCTGAAACCAATAGTGCTGATCAGAGGTATGGTTCGGAATAATCTCCACGATTATCTTCAAATCGCGTTTATGAGCTTGGGTGATTAGTTCTCTAAAGTCTTCCAGGTTGCCATATGCCGGAAAAATGTCACAAAAATTACTTACATCATAGCCGTCATCACGCAGCGGAGAAGGCATGATCGGCAGGAGCCAGATTGCATCCACGCCTAAGCTATTAATATAGTCGAGCTTAGAAGTTAAACCAGGTAAATCTCCCCAGCCATCGGCATTCGAATCCTTATATGCGCGGGTGTTGAGCTCCATAAAAATGGCATCTTTATACCATGTTGATTTATCTGACATTATTTACCTCTTCATTCAATCGACGTAATTGTACACACCACGGTCCCCACCTGAAAAACGGAGTGGCAAATGTGTACATATCCTATTCTGGCGGGTTTGTTATCCTTTAACCGCCCCAGCCATCATCCCGCGTACGAAATATTTCTGCAGCGCGAAAAAGACGATCATTGGCAGCAGCATGGAAAGGAACGCCGCCGCGGTCAACAGGTGCCAACCGGCACCCAACGAGGTGACCATATTGCTGATCTGATACGTCATCACGGGCTTACTGCCTCCCAGAAAGACCAGCGAGACCAACAAATCGTTCCAGACCCATAGGAACTGATAAATTGCCAGCGAAGCAATCGCCGGGGTGACCAGTGGAAAAACGATTTTGCGAAAAACCTGCCAGTGGTTCGCCCCGTCAAGATAAGCTGACTCAAACAGGTCTTTTGGTAGTGAGCTCATCGCGTTGCGCAGCATATAGATCGCGTAAGGCAGACCGAATCCGGTGTGGAAAAGCCAAACCGCAGGGAAGGTTCCATTGATCCCCATCCCCGCAAACATACGCAGCATAGGTACAAGCGTCATTTGGATCGGCACAACCTGCAGCCCGACCAAAACCGCAAAAATGGCATACCTTCCTTTAAAGTCCATCCAAGCGAAGGCGTAGGACGCAAACAGGGCAATCACAATCGGAAAGATCGTCGAGGGGATTGTTACGATGACACTATTAATGAAGGCGCGTCCCATACCCCGCGGATTCAGCAGGTCGGAAAGGTTGCAGTTCATCCCTAATGGCTTGGTGCCGCTGGCACAGGCATCCAGATACGTACTGGTCCCCCGATACCCTGTCAGAGCGTCCACGTAGTTGTTGATGGTAAAGCGGGAGCTTAGTTTCTCGACATAACCCGCGTTTGGGTCCGGGTATTGAGAGCTTGCCGGTCCATTGTTGACGTCAAGCGCGGTCCACCAACCGGTGGTGTTGATAAGACTAACGGGTCTGAAGGATGTGACCAAAAGACCGATCGTGGGAATCAGCCAGATAAACAAGATGATCGCGATCCCAATGCCAGTTCCAACATTGCTGCCTTCGCGCTTATTGTGGCGCTTTGGAAGTCGTCTTGAAAGTGAAAGCGTGGTCATCGCATCGCCTCCTGTTTGGTAAAGCGGCGGATATTCATAACGATAAAGGGCACAATGAGCAAAATCAGGATCACGGCAATCGCGGTACCCCTACCGTATTGGGCATTGGTATACATCTCGGTATACATGCGGGTGGCTATGACGTTGGTTTTAAAGTTACCGCCTGTCATCACGTAGACAATATCAAATAGCTTCAACACGTTGATCACCATGGTTGTAACAACAACCACAATCGTCGGCGCGATGATTGGAACCTGGATTCGGGTAAAAATATTGAAATTACTCGCGCCGTCTATTCGTGATGCTTCAATGATTTCTTCTGGAATGGCTTTGATTGCAGAAGACAACATGGTCATGCAGAATCCGGTCCACATCCAGATGCCAACAATGATTAGCATGAGCGTATTGATGGGAATTTTCGAAAGCCACGCCACTGGCTCTAAGCCCAATTTGGTTATTGCGGCGTTCAAAATTCCGATCTGCACCTGAGAAGTGCCGTAGTTATAAACAAACTTCCAGATAACTCCTGCTCCAACGAACGAAATCGCCATCGGCATAAAAATGATGGACTTTGCAAGGGCTTCCTTTTTAATGCGGTCGACAAGCACAGAGAATACCAATCCAATGCCTACCGTACCGATCACCATGACCAACAGCCACTTGATGGTGTTGCCGTAGGAGGATACCCAAAAACTCTCCAGCAAGGTCGACGCGTTTCCGGTGTCCAATTCGTTTGTAAGCGCGTAGCGATAGTTTTCCCATACACCCCAGCAAGGTTGACCTTCGCGGCAGGTTGACGCGGCAGACGCCGTGCCATCCGCATTCCGAAAGCTCAACCCTACGGTGTTGATCATTGGGTAGAGAATAAAAACCGTCATGATAATTAGCGCGGGGAGTAAATAAAGCCAGGGTGTCCCTCTGCTTTGCCTCATGACGGGTGCAACAGTTGCTCGTGACATGTTACCTCCCCAAATAATTAAGAGAGGAGGCGCCTTATCGGCGCCTCCAATTCAAGCCCAATTAATTGGTCATTGCGTCAGCTTGAGCCGCCGCGATGGCACTCAAGATGGTATCGAGGTCGCCGCCGTTCACATAGTCGGTGATGCCGCTGAATTCAGCACTGCCAAAACCGCCAGGGATCGAGTCGCCGATATCGGGGGTGAAACCAGTCGCGCTGGAGAGCAGCTCAGCCTTCTTGATTGCTTCTGAAGAAGAATAGGAAGCGTTGCCGGCTGCGTTTGGGGTCAGATCAAAACCAGCCTGAGCCCATGCCTGGCCGCCCTTGTCTGAAGAAAGATACTTGATCAGGGAGCGCACTGCCGGCGTGTCATTGAAGACCATCACCCAGTCGGAACCACCCTGCAGACCTTTTGCGCCGGGGACGCCAAAGAAGT
>JAYFQB010000121.1:0-3884 GCA_034927385.1 Anaerolineaceae bacterium
TTATCTTATTCATAGCAGGATCTGGTTCCTCCGTTTTGGTTGAGGTGGTGCTCTAACCTTTATGGTAGTCCATTTCCTGCTATTCTATTTTTTACAGTACACTGTCCAAGATGTATGGTAATCCTACATACAAGGATCATGGTGGGAGGATCATGGAAGCATATAGCATCAAACAGTGGAAAGACCGCAACTTCCGATACTTTAATCAGGCATATTTGGGTGCCTGTGAAAGTCTTTGAATGCACAGCCTGAACCGATTATACTTTTAGCATGGATACACTCAGAAACAAGAAAACCGGGAATTGGGGCGAGACGTTGGTTCTGGAACATCTGCAAGCCCGCGGATATCAGTTGGTGCTGCGGAATTATCACTGCAACCACGGAGAAGTGGATTTGATTATGCTGGATGAATCTGGCTTGCTTACAAGCGTTGAGGTCAAAACCCGCCGCAGCCAAAAATTCGGACCGGCTGAAAACAGTGTCGGAAAAAAGAAGCTCCAGTCTTTGAGTAAAGCGATGAATACATTTTTGTTTGAACACCCGGAGTATCCAGCCTTCTGGAATTTGGACCTGGTGATTGTTGAGGATTTCACCGTTGGGAAAGCCCCCGAAATAATATTATTCAGGTCGGTAAAGATCGATGAGTGATATACCGCTGTTGGTTCTGGTTGGTCCCACTGCTTCGGGTAAAACTGCTTTCGCGATCCAACTCGCGCAGGCATTAGACGGTGAGATTATTTCCGCAGATTCCAGATACCTGTACAAGGAGCTCAACATCGGGGTTGCCAAGCCTTCTCAGGCTGAACTCGCAGCGGCAAAGCATCACCTGATCGACGTTGCCAGCCTGGCAGAACCCTGGAACCTGGGGCTGTATAAGCAATCCGTCACCACATCGATTGACGAGGTGCACCAACGCGGAATGCTCCCAATCTTAACCGGGGGAACAGGTCAATACATCCGGTCGGTGTTACAAAACTGGCAAATCCCCTCCCATGGCCCAAACGACCAGTTACGTGAGGACCTCGAAGTGATCGGAAACCGGATTGGTTTTGACAAACTCCACGATTTGCTCAACGCGATTGACGCGGCAGCTGCTGCTAATATAGATTACCGCAACCACCGTCGTACGATCCGGGCGCTTGAAGTGATTTTGTCCACAGGCAAAAAGTTTTCTGACTTGCGGGACAAAGAAAAACCTCCCTACAACGCTTTAATCATTGGGCTGCAATTCCCGCGCGAGCTGCTTTATGAACGGATTGATCAACGCGTGGATGCAATGATAGCAGCGGGTCTTATTGAGGAAGTTCGAGGGCTGCTCGATGCGGGTTTTGGCACCGCGCTTGAGAACATGCGTGTGATTGGGTACAACGAGGTTATGTCGTTCCTGGCTGGTGAAATTAGCCTGGACGATGCCGTCACGTTAATCAAACGCAACTCACACATGTACGTCCGCAGACAGGCTAACTGGTTTAAACCAAGCGATCCAGATATCCATTGGTTAAACGCACAAGATCCAGCTTTGTTTAAAAACGCGCTGGATCTTGTTCAAAGTCAATTTGGGATTACGCCTGGGCGATAACGGGTATTCCCTGGTTTTTCTGGACTGGTGGAGGGAAGATCGCTTCAAACTCCTCGTGGCTGATTGTTTCGACTTCAAGTAGTTTTTCGGCAACCTGGATCAGTTTATCCTTATGGGTTACGAGGATGTCTTTTGCTGTTTGGTAAGCCAGGTTGACCGCACTCTGAACCTCACGGTCGATCTCCTGCGCGACAGCTTCGGAATAATCTCGCTGTTCGGAGATTTCGCGACCCAGGAATACCATTTCCTCTTTCTGACCATAGACCATCGGTCCGAGTTTCTCGCTCATGCCGAGCCTTGTAACCATACTTCGAGCCAGCTTGGTAACACGTTCGATATCGCTCGAAGCACCGGAGGTGATGTCATCAAACATGATCTCTTCAGCGGCACGCCCACCAAGAAGCCCAACCATATCAGCCATCAATTTTTTGCGGCTTTCAAGGCTGAGATCCTCCGTCGGCATGGCGCGGGTAAATCCGCCCATCATACCGCGTGAGATAATGGAAACCTTCTGAACCGGGTCTCCTTCTGGCAGCGCGTTGAGAACGATCGCGTGTCCGGCTTCGTGATAGGCGATGATCTTCTTTTCTTTGGGGTTGATAAGTCGGCTCTTACGCTCAGGTCCGGCAATAACTCTTTCGATTGACTCCTCAAATTCATCCTGTCCGATGATCTTCTTGTTACGTCGGGCGGAAAGAATGGCAGCCTCATTAACGAGGTTTTCAAGGTCAGCCCCAACAAAGCCAGGGGTCGAGCGGGCAATATCTTCCAGATTGACTTCCGCCGCGACAGGCTTTCCGCGGGTATGCACCTTAAGGATTGCCTCACGACCCTTTAGGTCTGGCTTGTCCAGCATCACACGGCGGTCAAACCGCCCAGGGCGCATCAAAGCGGGGTCAAGAATGTCGGGGCGGTTGGTTGCCGCAATTACTATCACGTTAGTGTCGGTTCCAAAACCGTCCATCTCAACCAAAAGTTGGTTCAAGGTCTGCTCGCGTTCATCGTGACTGCCGCCAAGACCAGCGCCGCGGTGCCGACCGACGGCATCAATTTCATCCACGAAAACAATGCAGGGTGAATGCTTTTTGGCTTCGTCAAAGAGATCCCGAACACGGCTGGCACCTACGCCAACAAACATTTCTACGAATTCCGAGCCGGAAATGGAGAAAAATGGCACGCCAGCCTCACCTGAGACGGCTTTAGCCATTAAGGTTTTGCCTGTGCCGGGGGAGCCAACCAGCAGAACACCTTTCGGGATTCTCGCGCCAAGTGCAATGAACTTCTGGGGTTCTTTGAGGAATTCGACAATCTCCTGTAGTTCTTCTTTGGCTTCTTCCACGCCGGCGACATCCGCAAATGTGACCGTCGGATGCTCACCAGTCATCATCTTCGCGCGGGACTTGCCAAAAGCCATTGCGGCATTATTGGAGCCTTGAGCCTGGCGGATGAAGAAAAAGAAAAGGACTCCCATCAAAATAAACGGGATAAAGTTAAGAAGAGAAATCAAAGCATCCGACCAAAATCCTGGTACAACAATTTGGATGCTTAGTTCAGGGTCCCGCAGTTTTTCAGGCGAAACTCCAAGCTGAATAAGCTGCTCAATGATTCCGCTTTGCGGATCCTTTGAAGAGACGCTGGTGGTCTTCTGTTCGAGACTTTTGTATTGGATCTCGACGTTGTTGTCGTCAACTCTTATGCTCGAGACTTTTCCCGCTTCGATGTCCGCGGCGAGTTGGTTAATGGGAATCTCCGTGCTGCCGAAACTATTCTCCTGAACGCCATAAAAAATCATGGCAACCAGGGCGAACAATAGCAGTGCCGAGATAAAATAAGATTGATTTCGTGGTTTCAAAACAACCTCCGTAAATTTAACGCTTTACGCATCAACTAAGCATTATACCAATAACACAGACCGGTTTTCCTTCTGCGAAGCCCCTAAGGAAATATCTAATGGAACTCTAACGTTATTCAGCTTCAGGGGGCAGGTGGCACATGCCGCAGCCAACGTTTGGATTCTTGACGATCCCGTGCGAGCGAGAGCACCATGCTTTAACCCGAACGCGCTTTCCGAACAGAGTTTTCTGGAAATAGGTCGTAAGAGCCATGTTTGGGCAGGCGTTATTTTGCAGGATAACCGGAACAGGGCAAGCCTTACAAGCAGCCGATGTCCATTCTTTCTTATCCTGAGGATTAATTAACGCGCGGCATTCCTCATAATTCCGGCCTCGATAGTAATCCCCATAAAAGAATTTACACTCGCGACCGTCAGGAGTTTTCATGAAAGGCTAAACCCGGGTCAGATACT
>JAYFQB010000331.1:0-1697 GCA_034927385.1 Anaerolineaceae bacterium
CCTTTCGTTTCTGCAGATTCGCAAGAAGAAGCAGCCCTTTTTGACGCTCGGGTGTGAGAGATTGTTGCAGCCTGTCTGATGCGTAAATCTGCTCGGCAAGGTGCTCCCGCTGTAAGATCTCCAACACACGTCCGACCGAAACCAAATCTCCCGGATCAGTAAAACGCGCGTCTGAAGGGTCTTCAAGGATGGCTGCCAGCCAACTGAAGAGGGTTGACAGGCTGAGAACGTCAATTTCATTGTGGTAGAAAATACCCGGTATCATGGAGGTGTTGCCATTGAAGAGATAGTCGCGGTAAAAATCGGGGACAAGGTAACCAGGGATATCGTCCTGCTCACGTTCAATACCAAGAACACGTTTTTCAATGTTTCCGAGGTTGCACTGTCCCAGTCGTGATTTCCAAATCCGGCGGGTGAAAGGCAGCAGGTCTATATGCGTGGCGGATGTGAATGGGTTCGATAGTCGCTGCATGATGTACCGCGTATTGATGATCGGCATGTCGAACGCTTTCCCGGTATAGGTGACAATCGCTTGCACGCCTTCTGAGAATTCAGAAAGCGCGGCTAGTTGGGCGGTTTCTTCGGCAGGATTGCGGACAAAAAACTGTTCGACAACAAATTGGCTGCTGATGAAACGTCCGGCTCCGATCATGAAAGGCATGGTGCCAGTCCCTCCTGAGAGACCGGTTGTTTCGGTGTCAAGAAAAACCATCGATTCAAGGTCCGGCAGGGCAGGCGCTTTTGCCCACCGTGCGAGCCAAAAATAATCCGTGAGCGGTTTCAGGGGGAGGAAGCCGTGCTGCTGGTTTTCCGGGTAGGTGTGATTGACTGAAAAAATTTCGCCGAAGATCGTTTGTAGAGTTCGACCAGACACAACCTCCTCAAGCGGTTGCGGCTTGCTGACATTGGACTTAACCGGCTGCGGGATGCCCAAATGAACACCGAGCCGCTTCAGCCGATCGGAGAGGTTATTCCAGTCGCTCATCCAATAACCCTTTCAGAAGCGCGAGAGATTCACGTTTGCTGCCATATCCATCCTCGCCGAATGGACCAACACAAGCAGGGCAGCCATCCTCGCAGGGGCAATCGGCGATCATTTCAATCGCACGACCAAGCCAGAACAGGTGGTCCAGGAAAAGCTGGTTTGAAAGCCCAACCCCGCCTGGAATCGTATCGTAAACCAGTATCGCCGGCTGACCGTTATTCAGGATCGATTTCGGTTCGGAAATCATCCCGATATCGGCATCATCGCACATGATCATCAGGGGGGCGATATTTCGCAAGGCGTGGCGCGCGCCAGCCATGCCTGAGATGACACGCACGCGCGTTTCGACGATTGTGTGGCAGCGGTGGCATAGTGTGACAAGGTTGGAAGGCGCGTTTGCCAGCATGGGGTCAGCAAAAGTCTTGAAAGGTTGAATGTGGTGCACGTGCAAATCGCCGGGCGAAAAGGTTTGATGGCACGCTGCGCAAGTGTGCTGATCCCGAACCAGGATCTTTTGCCTTAAGGCGTTCCAACCTGGTCCATAATCATTTGGATCAGAGTTCCAGAGAGCAAGGTTTTTCAGGCTGTCCACAAGGGTCTCGCTGATCGAAAACCAGGTCCCTTCGGTTTCCAGTTTGCGCGCGGGCAACTCCATCGGAAGGCGTTCGAGGGTTTCGTTGGTTTGCCAGCGGATCTTTCTATACCCCTCGAC
>JAYFQB010000122.1:0-1694 GCA_034927385.1 Anaerolineaceae bacterium
TTGCCTCAACGAATGGTTCCTTGGGTTTCATTGTATAATTTTTGTACCCATTCAACACAGATTGGAACAGGCTTTGAAGATTCTTGGAATTGATCACGGAAATGTGCGTATCGGAGTTGCCATCAGCGATGAAGCCGCTAACTTTGCCCGTCCCCTGACCATTCTACGTCACGTTTCGCGATCTCTGGACGCTCAGACGGTCTGCAAGCTTTGTAGGGATGAGGGGTGCGGGATGATCGTGGTCGGAATGCCGTATGACCTTGACGGCGGAACAGGACCGCGAGCCCGATCTGTTGGACGTTTTGTTGACGAATTACGCTCCTTTTCCGGTGTTCCTGTGGAGACCTGGGATGAATCTTTTTCCACGCAAAATGTCATAAGCACCAGTGTACAGATGAAAAAAAGCCGAGGGTCAAGGCGCGAAGTGCTTGACGATAAAGCGGCTGCGATGATTTTACAGAGTTACCTGGATTACCAGGCAACAAAACGGTGAGGCTGAGGATGAGAAAAAAGCATAAATCCATATTCCTCGTAATAATCCTGATCGGCGCGATCCTCCTGGCTATAGGACTGTTTTACATAAGTTATCAAACCAGGCAGATTTTCGGATTCCCCGCCAAATCCCTCAATCCCATCTCAACCCTGAAACAGAGCGTACTCCTCTACCAGGGGAGGGAGAAAATGCTCGCGGCGGCAAAGGGTAACGGGTTGTTCGAAGAAAAAGTTACCATCCAGCCTGACGAGAATGTGCAGCAGATGTGTGACGCCCTTGAACAAACCAACATGGTTGTTTCTGGCGACCTAACCTGCGCTTACCTGGCTTATTCTGGTAAAGATCGAAAAATTCAACCGGGCAATTACACCGTTCCCGCGGGTCTGAACGCCATTTCTGTCGCTGATTTGGTCTCAGATGTCACTAAGCGGGATAAGCAATTCATCCTCTATGCTGGTTGGCGGATGGAAGAAGTTGCGGAAATGGTCGACAATCTGGGTCTGTCTTTCAACTCTTCAGAATTTCTGAAGTTGGTCGCCGATCCTCCGGAAGGGTACAGGGAACAGATGCAAATACCGCAGGGGAAGTCTCTCGAAGGATACCTCTTCCCCGGAAGTTACAGCATGAAACCCGATATTACGGTGGAAGAATTTATTGCTGAGTTTTTAGTTCGATTCAAAACCAGCGTCTTAACTGAGGAATTCAACCGGGATCTGCAAGCAAGCGGGCTTTCACTGCATCAGGCTGTTACCATGGCATCCATCATTCAGCGGGAGACGCTTGCGGAAGAGGAGATGCCAACGATTGCTTCGGTTTTTTACAACCGTCTGGCAATCGACATGTTCCTGCAAACCGATCCAACCGTGCAATATGCCCTTGGGTATGACTCTCAAACTGGCACATGGTGGAAAAGCATGCTCACTTACGCCGATTTGGAAGTGAATTCGCCGTATAATACATATCGTAATCCGGGTTTACCACCAGGACCAATTTCGAATCCAGGTTTGGCAGCCTTGAAAGCGGCTGTGGCTCCAGGTGAGACGAAATTTCTGTTTTTCAGGGCAAAATGTGATGGCAGTATGACACACAATTTTTCAAATACATATGAAGAACACCTGAATTTGGGTTGTGATTAAAGGAGGAAAAATGCAGGTTTTAGGAATTGACATCGGAGGCTCAGCTACCAAAGGAGCGATTGTGG
>JAYFQB010000059.1:0-2488 GCA_034927385.1 Anaerolineaceae bacterium
AAGCAGCAATAAAAGCAAACCCGCGGCATCAATGAGGACGAACCTGAGAATAGCCCCACGCAGCATCGCATTTGCCGCTGGAACAGACCGCAGCAAAAACCACTCCCCTACCAACCCAATTGCCTGCATCAGCACCGCTTCCACCAAAGAGCGATAGTTTTTTTTTTGGGTGCAAAAGCGCGAAAACATACGGCACCTGCCACATAAGGAATAGGATGCCAATCCCAATTACTGCCGCGCGTCCGGGCTCACCCACCAGCTCAAACGATGCCACATACACCAATGGATTAACAATGAAGGCTAAAGCGCACTGCAAATTGATCACCAGGACCGCGAGGATCATCACCCGCGGGAGAAGAAGCCTGGAAATCGGTCTGCGGTTCATGGTCGTGTCACGATCCCTTGGCTTACCTGCCAAACCTCGTGATCCCGCACGAAATCAGATGGGAACATATCGAGATCCGTGGCAGTGAGAAACGCCTGTTCCACCTGACCAACCACTCCCAGAAGATCTTTGCGCCGTTGCGGGTCAAGCTCCGCCATTATTTCATCCAGCAGCAAAACAGGCCACTCACCCGTGCGCTGCTTCATCCAGCCCACCTCCGCAAACTTGAGCGAGAGCAAAGCTGTGCGGGTTTGACCCCGGGAACCGAAATCGCCCAGGTCAACCTGATTGCTCAAAAAGCGAACCTCGTCGCGGTGGGGACCGATGGTGGTTTGTCCCCGTTGTATGTCCGCATGGGAGTTTTGCTTCAAGGCAGCCAACAGCCCGCGCTCCAGTTCATCAGAGCTGATGCCCGTGCGGTCCAGATTGGTCTGCAAACGCAGCGCCAACTGCCCGGCGGGTTTTTTGAGCGGCTCATAGGAAGGCTGATAGTGAAATTGCAGAATCTCGAGGTCACGCGTCAACTGCTGATGAATCGGAATCGCCTGTTTTTCAAGCGCCGCCAAAGCCAGGATGCGAGCCCGCATAATAGCCGCTCCGTGCCTTGCGAGCAGCTCATCCCAAGGCTCCAACTGGTTTCGGTTTCCTCCAGCTTCCGCGAGGGTCTTAAGCAGTGCGTTGCGCTGGGTCAAGGCTTTGGAATAGGCGCTCAGGTGGCGCGAATATCCAGGCTCCACCTGTGAAAGAATCTCATCAAAATACTGGCGCCTGTCGGCAGGAGTGCCTTCGATGACCCTTGACATCTGGGGCAGGAATGTGACCGCGTTGAACTGACCATAAACTTCAGAAACGCGTTTTTTCACGCCATCGAGCAGCACCTGCTTGGAAAAACGCGGCGTGGATGGGCTTGATGCCGCGTCCTGTATCAGGCGAACTTCAATCGAGTGCTGCCTTCCCTCGCGGTGAAACTCCCCAAGCAGACGTGCAACCATTATTGGTTCGCTGGGGGTATTAAAATTCATCAACTGGCGGTCATTAGCAGCCGAAAAAGAAGAGAAATTAGCCAGGTAGCCAACAGCCTCGAGAATCGAAGTCTTTCCTTGCGCGTTCTGCCCGGTGAATAAAACTACCCGCCTGGGGAAGTCCAGTTCCAGGCGGGAGAAAATTCGGTAGTTCGTCAGCGAAAGTCGGGTGAGGTACATTAATCCTTGATCTGTGCTGCTTCCTCAGGTGTGGGTTCAAACACTTCTTCAGCCCGGTCGATATACAGGACACCGTCGAGATGATCGATCTCGTGCTGGAAGATCCGCGCGAGCCAACCTTCAGCTTCGATTTTCAACGGTTTACCAAAACGATTTTTTGCCTTTATCGTGACCGCCTCATGCCGTTCGACCGTACCTGCCAAACCCGGCAGAGACAGGCAGCCTTCAATATCGGTAACCATTTCTTCGGACCGCTTAACAATCTCCGGATTGACCAACACATACTTCTTTGGTCTGGCGTTCTCATCCTCATCATCGGTGTATTCAACCACCACCAGTCGCAGCGACTGACCAATTTGTGGCGCCGCCAGCCCCACGCCAGGGGCATCACGCATTGTCTCAAACATCGATTCAACCAATGTTTGCAGCTCAGAATCAAATTTGGTGACCTGTTTTGCCTTGAGCCTTAGAGATGGCTCCGGAAAGGTCACAATGTCTAAAATTGCCATAAATCTCCAATTACTGTTTTCAATATTCTACCTTAACGCATATGAGGATTCAAACTGATGCATCAGTTGGCGTGTGTCCGGCGCAGTCCGATGGCAAAAAGAGTCTGCCGCTCGGTGAATCTACGTTTTTGCCTCTTGACATGCGATCTTCTGTCATTATATAATAACCGTTAGCTAAAGATAATGATTATCAATAACAAGACCGACCCCGAACTCCGTTACCAAAAGATGCTCGCCAAGCTGCGCGAACGCGGCTGCCGAATCACATCCCACCGGATTGGACTGCTTCACCTGATCGCCGATTCCGAAGGTCATCCCTCCGCGGCTCAGCTATATGAGCGGCTGCGGTTGCAGTTCCCAACGGTCAGTCTGGCGACCGTTTATAAAACCAT
>JAYFQB010000173.1:0-15824 GCA_034927385.1 Anaerolineaceae bacterium
TGACACAATCATAAAATATAGTACCACCAAAAAACTGCCATTTCTTTTAAAGGCGGGTGGATCTGGCATTGCATTGGAAGCGCGGCGAATTGGCTTTGTTTGCCAGCACGGGGCATGGATAACCCCGCGCGGCGAGATCCATTACGCGGGTTTGTGGAGGACGAGGACGACCCAATCTTCCTGTTGGAGGGTCTCACGCAGGCTCAAACCCAGGCTGCGGGCAAGATCCGCCAGACTCTGCGCCTGGTAATCCAGAACGCCGCCAAGGAAGAGTAGCCCCGATGGGCTTATCAGATCGCTCAAACCCGTGGAAAGCATATTTGCAAGAATAGGCGAAAGTATGTTGGCAATCACGCGCGGCGATTGATTGAGACCATCCGTTCGCTTGAGCACGTCTGTATGCGTTCCAACTTCGAAAGTGATCCTGTCTGCCACACCGTTCAGGGCGGCATTGTTGATTGCCGAAGGAATGGCATCTGGGTCGTTATCCACGCCCAGAATGCGTTCCGCGCCGAGCTTCGCGGCTTCAATGGACAAAATACCACTGCCGGTGCCGATATCGATCACGTCCATCTCTTTTACGCCGTATTTTTCGAGTGCAAGCATGCAGAGTTGGGTGGAGGGGTGCGTTCCGGTGCCGAATGCCATATCTGGCGAGATAATGATCGGAATGCGGTTTTCAGCCAGAGCAGGATCAACCCAGGCAGGCAGCACGATCAAATTGCGACCGATTTTGAGAGGCTTATAGTTGGCTTTCCAGGCTTCCATCCAGTTTTGGTCGAGGACGAGCTGATACTCGATCGGATCCAGCGGGACAATCTGAGACATGTGCCAGATTGCTTGTTCGAGTTGATTGCGCAACGATTCGGTTGACTCATCCTGAGGGAAATATGCCACCACCTGCATGTTACCGGTTGGTACTTCCTCATGACCAAGGCTGTCGTAGCGAGTGACGCTGTTCATCACCACGCCATCGGGGGAAAACCGCGAGAAAACCTCGGCGACCGCTTCGGCTAATTCTCCACTGCAAATAATTGAGGCTTCGAGCCAGGCTTTAGGTTTATCCACTGAACGCATCCTTTAGTTTTTCGAAGAAACTGCGTTCCTGGATTTTTATGTCCGTACCCATGGTTTTACCAAGGGATTTAAGCAGTTCTTCCTGTTCATCAGACAGCGAGGTCGGGATTTGGACGTTGACGGTTACCATCTGATTGCCGCGTTCAGTCCGATGGAGGATGGGAACGCCTTTATCTTTCAGACGGAAGACCCGACCGGGTTGGGTGCCCGATGGGATGCGCAGTTTTACGTCGCTGTCAAGCGTGGGGATGTTGATTTCGTCTCCAAGCGCTGCCTGAGCCATGTTGATGTCGATATCGAGCAAAATGTCGTTGCCGGCACGGCGGAAGAATTTATGCGGAGCAACTTCGATTTCGATGTAAAAATTGCCGTTCGGGCCGCCGTTTGCGCCAGGTTGCCCTTCGCCTATCATGCGGACCTGATTGCCATTATCAATGCCAGCAGGGATGTTAACTTTTTTGCGGGTGGTCTTTCGTTCCAACCCGGTTCCCCGGCAGGTCTGGCAGGGTCTTTCAATCATCTCACCGCGTCCGCCGCAGGTTGGGCAGGTAACAACCTGCACCATCTGTCCAAGGAAGGTTTGTTGAACCTGGCGGACTTCGCCGCTGCCTTTGCAGGTCTGGCAGGTTACGGGCTTTGAGCCTGGCTCGGCACCAGTTCCTGAGCAAGCGGAACATTTTTCGTTCCGGGTGATTTCAACTTCTTTTTCCGCGCCAAAAACTGCTTCTTCAAAAGTCAGCTTGAGGCGTGTGGTGAGGTCAGCACCGCGGCGCGGCGCGTTGCGGCTGCGGCGGGAAGTCCCACCAAAACCCCCGAAATTCCCAAGCCCAAACAGGTCAAACAGATCCGAAAGGTCCATGGTGGAGTAATCGGGCATGCCGTTGGTGTTGACACCCTGGAAGCCGTAGCGATCGTATGACGACCTTTTTTCGGGATCGCTCAAAACGCTGTAAGCTTCGTTGATTTCTTTGAACTTCTCTTCGGCGTCTGGCTCTTTGTTTACGTCGGGATGATACTTGCGTGCCAGGTTGCGAAACGCAATTTTGATATCATCCGCGCCGGCAGATTGGGTCACGCCTAAAACTTCGTAATAATCTCGTTTGTTTGTCATTTTCTGTGTGTAGCTCAAAACTCTGGCAGGATATCCTGCCAGAGTTTTATTTTTTTCTGTTTTAACTAATCTGCGTGATGAAATTCACCGTCGACTACTTCGCCGTCGTCAGGTGTCTGTCCATTTTCAGCCTGGGGGGATCCAGCGGCTGGGGGTTCGGATTGAGCTTGCGTGTAGGCAGCCTGTCCGACTTCCTGCAGGACTTTCATAAGTGTTTCCACTGCGTTGTTGATCGCGGCAGGGTCATCCTGATCGCGAACGGAGCGTACATTTGCGACTTCAGCTTCAACACGAGACTTCAGGTCGGCAGGGACTTTCTCGCCAAGGTCCGAAAGCGTTTTCTCCGAGGAATAAACAGCGTTATCGGCGGTGTTGCGGGCTTCGATCAGGTCGCGATGTTTGCGGTCTTCTTCGGCGTGCGTTTCCGCGTCCCTGCGCATCTGATCCACTTCCGCGTCGCTCAAACCAGATGAAGCGGTGATGGTAATGTTCTGTTGGCGTCCGGTAGCCTTGTCTTTTGCGGTAACTTCCAGGATGCCGTTGGCGTTGATGTCGAAGATAACTTCAATTTGGGGCACACCACGCGGCGCGGCAGGAATACCATCGAGAGTGAATTTTCCGAGCGACTTGTTATCGCCAGCCATTGGGCGTTCGCCCTGCAAAACGTGAATTTCGACCTGAGTCTGGCTGTCTGAGGCAGTCGAAAAGACCTGGCTTTCGCGGGTGGGGATGGTGGTGTTGCGCTTGATGAGCGGTGTGGCTATCCCACCGAGAGTTTCGATGGAAAGAGACAGCGGAGTGACATCGAGCAGGAGGATATCCTTAACCTCGCCGCCGAGCACGCCTGCCTGGATGGCTGCGCCGATCGCCACAACCTCGTCGGGGTTGACGCCCTTATGGGGTTCTTTATCGAAGAACTTGCGCACAGACTCCTGTACCGCAGGCATACGGGTCATGCCGCCGACCATAACCACCTCGTCGATGTCGGAGGGTTTCAGGCTGGCGTCATTCAGCGCCTGCTGCACAGGTTTCATGGAACGCTGGATCAATTCGCCGGTCAACTGTTCAAGTTTTGAACGGGTGAGCGTGGTGACAAGATGCTTTGGTCCGGAAGCGTCCGCGGTGATGTAGGGCAGGTTGATTTCTGCTTGCATGGTGGTGGAGAGCTCGATTTTCGCGCGTTCCGCTGCCTCTTTGAGGCGCTGCAGAGCCTGACGATCTTCGCGCAGGTTGATGCCGTTCTCGCGTTTAAACTCATCCGCCAGCCAGTCGATAATGTGCTGGTCAAAATCGTCGCCACCGAGGAAGGTGTCGCCGGAGGTGGATTTTACCTGGAAGACACCTTCGCCGACTTCCAGAATGGAAATATCAAAGGTGCCGCCGCCGAGGTCATAGACAGCGATGGTTTCGTTCTTGTCTTTTTTGTCCAGCCCGTAAGCAAGGGAGGATGCGGTTGGTTCGTTAATGATGCGCAACACTTCAAGACCGGCAATCTTTCCGGCATCTTTGGTTGCATTGCGCTGAGTATCGTTGAAATAAGCCGGCACGGTGATGACAGCCTGGGTAACAGGCTCGCCAAGGTATGCTTCGGCGTCGCGCTTAATTTTGCCCAGAATCATGGCGGAAATTTCAGGTGCAGTGTAGTCTTTGCCGCCCATCAAAACGCGCAAGTCGCCATTGGGCGCCTTGTTAATTTGATACGGCACGTGGGCTTTGGCACGCTGGACTTCGGCGTCATCAGCCCGGCGACCCATGAAACGTTTGATCGAGAAGATCGTGTTTTCAGGGTTGATGATTGCCTGGTTGCGGGCGACGCGCCCAACGAGGCGTTCACCGTTCTTGTTGACTGCCACAACGGATGGCACCAGGCGTTCCCCTTCGGCTGAAGGGATGACGACAGGCTCGCCGCCCATCATGACTGCTGCAACTGAGTTTGTAGTTCCGAGATCGATTCCAATAATTTTTCCCATGATTGCTCCGATTTTGCGACTCTGACCAGGGCGGGTCGGATGACGCGGTCTTTGATTTTATAACCGGTCTGGACAACCTCAATGATTTGTCCATCGGTGTACGTGTCGTTTTCTTCGTGGGTCACTGCTTCCTGGGTGTTGGGGTCAAAGTTGTCGCCCGGTTTTAGGTCCAGCGGGTGGACGTCTTTTGCCTCAAGCGATTTGAGTAATTTCTGAAGAATCAGCTCGACGCCGGCAATCCAACCGGCGAAGTCCGGGTCTTCCGGGCGGTGCTGCAGAGACCGTTCGAGGTCATCCACAACCGGCAGGAAGAACTTGACATGCTCCGCGAGCAGACGCTCAGCAAAGCTTGCGTTGTCCAGGTCGATGCGGCGTTTGTAGTTGGCAAAGCTGGCTCGCTCACGCTGCAAACTGTCGAGGTAATCTTCGTTTTGCTTTTGCAGAGCTGCTATTTCGGCTTTTAATGCACCCACTTCTATCTCGCCTTCCACTGGAAGTTGAGTTTCGTCTTTATCTTCAAATTCTTCAGTCATTTTCTTCCTCACTGTTATTTTCATCTTAACGTCCCTGATCGCTCTAATCGATCAATGTGTCGGTAACGAGGTCAGAGAGTAAATCCGCCACGAAACGCACCGCGCTGATTGCTTGACCGTAGGGCATCCGCATCGGGCCGAGAATGCCGAGCATGCCGGAAAGTTGGTCCTGAATGCCATAGCGGGTCAGGATCACCGAGCAGTCTCTAAGTTCCTGCCATGTTCCCTCTCCACCGATCAAAACCTGCACGCCGCCGATATCCTCGGTCAGGACGGTGCGCGAGAATAGATCATTGAGCATGGGGCGTTCTTCAAGCAGGCGCAGGGGCGAACGTTCCTGACTGGTCGCGGCAAATTCAGGCGTCGAAAGTACGTTCGAAAGACCATCAAGAAACAACTCACCGGTCACGAGCTTTTCGGAAAGCTGCATTTGGTCGATAATGGAGACGAAAATCTGCTGAACAAGGGAGTCAGCATTTGCCTCAAGAGCTTCGATTTGGTGGAGCAGCTTTGCCTCAAACTCCTGGTTAAAGTAATTTGCGGTTCGTGAGAGCGATTCCTGGCTGTAGACTTCGTCCAGCGCCAGAATCTGCTGGCGGATCTCACCGCCGAGCAAAACCAACACCATCAGCACCTGTGAACCCCGAATGGAAATCAGCTCAATGTGCTTGAAGGCGACTCTATCCGAATGGGGGGCAGTCACGAGTGAAACCGCCTGGCTTTGGTTTGCCAAAACCGAGGCAGCCAATGGAAGCCAGTGGTCCAGACCGCGGCGCGATTGGTAAAACTGGTGTGAAATCGTGTTGCGGGTGGCTGTCGGCAGGGCTGTTTGCTGCACCAGATTGCTGACAAAAAAGCGGTAGCCTTCTTCGGTCGGCACGCGTCCCGCGGAAGTATGGGGCTGACGTATCAGACCGAGCTCTGTGAGCGTGTTCATTTCGTTGCGCACCGTGGCAGAGCTGATTTGCAAACCGAAATCCTCGATCAGCGTTTTAGACGCGACCGGCTGAGCCGTACGCGTATGCTCGTGCACGATCAGAGAGAGGATGATTTTTTGTCGAGAAGTCAGTTCAATCATTTTTCACAATTAGCACTCTCGACCCGAGAGTGCTAATCCTTCGTTTCTTATTGTTACCATGCGAGGATTATCCTCGTCAAGAAGACTATACCGATAGCCTGTTAATATTGCGTTAGATATTTTTTTGGAGGAATTTCAAGTTAATTGAGGGAGGTTTTGAAGGAGATCACATAGCGGTCAATTCCGCCAAAACGGTATTTATAAACCTCATCGCCGCGCATCATGTCGACCTCGGTCAGACCGATGCCAATTGCCCATGTGATTTCTTTTGCCAGCAGCACCCAGCCTGGGGAGCACGGCGCGAACCTGGGTTCCCAGGCAGAGTTGTACACCCAGAGTTTTCCGCCAGTCAGAAAGGATAAATACGCGGCGGCTCTTTTGCCTCCGAAAGTCAGAAAAGAGAGGTGCATCAGACCAGCCTGATAGGCGTTCAGGGCGGTTTCCACGAGGAAGTTTTCCATTTCGGGAGTCAGGAACGATTCTTTGCTTGGATCGTTGCGCATCATCTCGATGAAAGCCTGCACTTCGGCAGGTACGTCGTGTTCGGCTGTTACGAAATACCAGTCTGTATCGTAGCGGGCTTCCGCGTTACGCGTCTTGCGCCGGATCTCATGACGCTGTTTTTTGGAGATGGAGGCAAGGTACTCATCCCAGCTCGATTGGAGGGGGATATACGGGGAAGGCTGCAGAACCTCGCTGCTGTACTTCAGGTTTCGTTGGTCGCAAAGGTCTCGCAGAATGAGAACGCTGGGAGATGCGTCCTGGAAGTTTGCCAGGTCGAGATCGCGCGAGAGAACGCCCGGCTCTGAACTGATGAAATCGAGTAATCCTGCGATGAACGCATGCAAATCGGGAAGCGGGCAGAGAAAGTCGAGATAATCCGAAACTTCAACCTGTCCAATAAAGCGTAAAGCAGGTGGGCTTCCCGGTTTTTCTGAGTAAAACAGCGGCGCCGCCCCAACCAGCTCTCCGTCCTGGCGGGCAATGATCAGTTGAAGCCGGCTTGATTCTCGCGACCACTCACCCCCGCCCAGCGTCCGCCACCAGGTCTGTTGATACCAAAACTCAAGGAATGGCAGCCGACGGTGGGTCCGAGCCTCGAGTGCTTTCCATTCAACCTCGAGGTTCTGCCAGTCGGCAGGATTGGTGATCAGAGAAAATTGCATGTGCTCGATTATACCCTCTGGCATGAATTGTGTACTCATAAACTTACGCAAATCAACCGTAAATGAAAAAGGTGCGCTATGAAATTTGACCTGACCACTTTATCATTCGAAAATCACCAGCACAGGCTGCTTTTAACTGCTTCGGCGGGGAAAGGCGCGGCACGCGGGCGTGAGGAGGACAGCCTCCTGATCAAGGTTTGGCCCTCCGAAGAGGTCAGCCTAAGCGATGAAGCCCTGGACCAGGCGCTGCTCAAGCTCTCTTCGGCATTCTTCAAGACGAACGGGTCGGTCACAAACGCAATGCGCAGCCTGGCTGACAGCCTCAACAAAACCTTCATCTCGGGCAACAGCCAGCTTCAGGAGAGAGACTCCTGGCAGACTGCAAGCCTGCTGGTGGGTGTCATCCATCACGAAATCCTCTTCATCGGGATCAACGGCAAGGCTGAGGCGCTGCTGGTCGGCAAAAATGGCCGGAACCACTTCTTTGACTTAGAACTCGACCCGCGCGGCTTGGGTTTAAGTTCTGTGGTGCACCCACGCTTTTTCCAGACCTCGATCGCCGATGGGGATTTCTTGCTCCTGGGACAATCCATCCCGGAGCCGCTGCTTCAATCCGAGCAGCTCACGGCGGATACAGCCAGCCTGGGCGGGTTTGTTCCGCTATTGGGAGGCATGGATGTGATCAGGGCGACCTTTGGCGAGGGTTTGAGCCTGAACGCGCGCCTGGAAACTCAGCCGATCCAAAACCCCTTGCAACAGGAAGCCTTGCCGGAAGAACCTGAGGTATCAACCGCGCCGAAAATCGCATGGCCCCAGGAAGAACCAGAACCGTCCGAAGTGGAAGAAGAAACCAGCTCGCTGGCGGACGATCTCTTCAGAAATGTGCCTCTGGTGAACCACGCGGAAACCCAGGCAACAGAACCGATCCAAATACCGGAAATACAGCCGCAAATTAAAGAAGAAGTAGCAGAACCCCCAACTACCCCGAGTGAGCCGGAAATTACCACTCCTGTTCCGGTTGTTGACCAGGAAGCGGAAACGGACGCAGAGGAAATCTCCCCGTCCGCACCCGTTTTTGATCTGGAACAATTTAAGACAGGCGCGCTGCAGAGTGTTGCCAAAGGGACCGGCTTTTTGAAAAGCGTTGAGGAAAAAACCGAAGGAATCATTCGGAAAGGCGGTGAAAGGAAACACGAAGAAGGTTATCCCACCGCCGAACTTTCAGCCTTAAGCAAATGGCTGATCGCCATTTTGGTGCCCTTGCTGCTGGTGGGGTTGGCTACCTTTATCTACCTTTCCCAGGGGCAGGGCAACGAGTATGGCTACTATCTTGCGCAAGCTGAAGCTTCGGCGAATAACGCGGCGTTAATGCAAACCGATGAACTGAAGCGGGAAGGCTGGAACCAGACCGTAGCGTGGTTGGATAAAGCCGCTGCCTATCAAAAATCGGAGGAGGTCAACAGCTTATACCTGCGGGCGAGGTTGGCACTTGATGAGTTGGATGGCGCGAAGCGTCTGATCTACAAGCCCGCGTTCGCCGCGGGGCTCTTCCCCGGCATGAACGTCAGCAGGATCATCGCGCTAAACCGGGACCTTTACTTGCTGGATCAGACCAGTGGTGAAATTCGACACCTCACGCTCCAATCGCAGGGCTATTCACTGGACGAAACGTTTCAATGTGCACCCGGAAGGTTTAATGGCGTGGAAGTCGGCAATCTGGTGGACATGTTGGCAATTCCGATCAACAACCCCGCAAAAGCACCTATTCTTGCAATCGACGCGGCTGGCAGTATCCTGTATTGCTCGATTGGTTCAAGCCCGACAGCTGCGAATTTGATGCCGCCCGATGGCGGTTGGCAGGACCTGAGGAGCATCGCTTTTGATTCCGGGAAACTGCTGGTGCTCGACGCAGGCGCCAACGCGATCTGGATTTATCGCGGCTTCAGCTCAAACTTCAACCAGGTTCCGATCTCTTACTTTGACGACCTGCCGGTGAAGTTACAGGATGCCGTGGCGCTGGCTGTCAGCAAGGATGAGCTTTTCCTGCTGCACTCTGACGGGCACAGCTCACACTGCCTGGCTTCCCAGATCAGCGGGGCGGTGACCTGTGATGACCCCTACCCATACCAGAGCGTGAATGGAGATGTCGCGGGGGTGGATCCTGGTAGTGTAAAGTTTTCCCAGATGTCGTACTCAGCCCCACCGGACCCATCGGTTTTTTACCTGGACCCCGCCACAGCGGAGCTCTACCAGTTCAGCTTGCGCCTGAACTTAAACCAGGTTTTGCGGTCGGGGCTTAATGATGGCAGCTTGCCAACTGCCAAAGCCACAGCGTTCGCGGTAGCCGCGAACCGGCAGGTTTTCCTTGCTTTCGGCAATTCGGTGTATTACGCCATTTTGCCGTAACCAATAGGGGAACGGAACAGAGGGTAGAGGGATAATGAATACATTCGTTGTGGGTAGCACGGGTTTTTTGGGTTTTTTTACCGTCCGGGAACTGTTGGCGCGTGGGCACAGCGTGCGAAGCATCTCCCTCAATCCCGCTCCGCCTGAACTGGACTTCCCTAACTCTGTGGAGCTTGCACTGGGGGATCTGAACACCACCTCGGATGAGGAGCTGCGCGGAATGCTGCGGGGAATGGACGGGCTGATCTTTGCGGCTGGTTTGGATGACCGTGTTGTGCCAAAATCACCAGCTTATCCGGTTTTTTACGAAGCGAATGTTGCCGCCACCCGTAGGTTGATCCGACTGGGCAAGGAGGTTGGGATCAAAAAAGCCGTGGTCTTCAGTTCATATTTTGT
This sequence comes from Anaerolineaceae bacterium, assembly GCA_034927385.1. Taxonomy (GTDB): domain Bacteria; phylum Chloroflexota; class Anaerolineae; order Anaerolineales; family Anaerolineaceae; genus Mesolinea. The sequence continues at coordinate 9,738 of JAYFQB010000173.1, forward strand.
CACATGCCACCAACGGTTCCCCGAACTGCGCCTAACCGAGCACCATCCGTATATACGCAGTCGGGTGGAGCAGATCCGTGAGGCACTTGAAGAAGCCGGCTCCGCGATGGCGGTCAGCTTTTTGATGCTGCCCTACATCTTTGGTTCGCTCCCTGGGAAAATTCCACTATGGAAACCGCTGATTGACTATCTCAACAGCAGTTTACCCTGGGTTTTCTACCCGGCTGGCGGCAGCGCCATGGTCACTGCCGACGAAGTCGGGCGGGCGGCTGCGCGGGCACTTGAGGCAGGACGTTCCGGTGAGGAGTGGCAAATCGCTTCGGATAACCTTACCTGGCTGGATTTCCTCGGACGAATCGGCAGGATTCTGGGCAAGCCGAAGCGCGTTTTTACTCTGCCGAACTGGACGCTCAAACCGGCTATGGCGGCGGTGGAGCTTGGCTATCGGCTAAAAGGCAGGCAAGGCGGGCTTTCGATGGTCCCGTTTGTGGACCTGCAGACTCGATACGCGTTTTTGGACACGGAATACAGCCGTACGCAGCTTGGGTACGAAAAAGGCGATCTCGATCAGGCACTGGCAGACACTGTTCACGCCTGTGTTCCGATTAGATCCTGATAAAATTGACCTATGAACATAAGAAAAATACTTGACCCGCGAGGGACGAAAATTGCTTACCTGGGGTTGGCGATGGCTGGCAATATTGCCTGGGCGTTGTTGTTCTTCAGCCTCGTGGACAGTCTTGTGGCACGCTATGGCGACCTGATGACCGGGCTGGACACAACCTTGATGTTGGGGATATTTCTGGGCTCTTTGACGGTTGCTTTCCTTGTTGCCATCATTGCCAAAGATAAACGCGGTTTAACCTACGGCGTCTATGGGGGGCTTGCCGGGTTGATTGTGATCGGTTTAATGACCTGGAAAAGTGGGCTTCTCTCCGCCCTTATCGGGCTGATGGCAGTTTTTGGCGGTTTCAACGGCGGATCACTGGGGGAGATGTTCCAGCGCATCCCCAAACGCAAATAAGGCGTTATCCGGGCTTTGGCGCGGAACTGGTCGGCAGCCAGGGCATTTGCGTGCCTTGCTTCCCCAGATGTTCCGCGAGGGCTGCCTGCATGGCGGTTCGGTCATCCCAATCATATTCCACGCTGCCAAAGCACATCGATTGCTCGTGCCCTTTCCCGCATGAAATCACCAGATCACCGGGGTTTGCCAGGCTGATCGCTTTGCGCAGGGCGTCGCCGCGGTCTGGCACGCGGAAAAAACTTACGCCTTCCACGCCGCCTGCCTGAGCGGCTGACTGTGCCATTTCCTCCAGGATGTCATCAAGCGGTTCAGTGCGCGGGTCTTCTGCGGTCAGGATGGTCACATCCGCGAATCTGACGGAAACTGCTGGCATCATGCGCCGCTTTTCGCGGTCGCGAAGCCCCGCGGAGCCATAAACCGCAATCACACGGCCGTGTGTCATGGCGCGGGCGGTAATCAGCGCGTTTTCAAGGGCGTTGGGGGTGTGGGCAAAGTCAACAATGGCTGTGAAATTCTGACCGAGGTCAATTGGCTGCATACGCCCGGGAATTCCCTCAAAGCTCGCAAGATTCGCGACAGCCTGCTCGAGCGGCACGCCAAGCGATGTAACCGCGGCAAGCGCGGCAAGCGTGTTCGATACGTTATAAATCCCAGCAATCGGATAGTGAACATGGAGCTTTTTTGATTCAGTATGAAGGGTGAAGGTGAGATCGGTTGTGGTGCTGGTGATGCCATCCGCCCAGAAATGAGCTTCGTTTATTCGGCTGTACGTGAGAAAACCGGGCGGCGAAACATGCTTTAAATAGTCATAGGACCGGTCATCTTTATTCAGAATCGCCAGCCGCAGGTTGCCGGTTTGTTTGCGCGGGGTGTCGCGGAGCATCTCGAAAAGCTTACCCTTGGTCTGGAGGTAATTTTCGTAACTGCCGTGGTAATCGAGGTGCTCGTGGGTCACGTTTGTCACGACCGCCAGGTCGTAATCGCAGGCGATCACCCGCCCTTGCGCCAGCCCATGCGAGGTCGTCTCAAGCACGCAGTGGGTCATGCCCGCGGCAACCATCTGAGCCAGATATGCCTGGATATCAGGAGATTCTGGGGTGGTCACATGGAAGCCGGTATCCAACGTCTGGCTGCCGATCAGGGCGTTGACTGTGCTGATCATGCCGGTTGGAATGCCGGACTTGGTCAGCAGGTGGTGGATTAGCATGGCGGTGGTGGTCTTGCCGTCCGTGCCTGTGACGCCGATCATGCGCAGTTTTCGCGCCGGGAATCTTTGAAAGCTTGCGGAAAGATAAGCCAGGGCGTAACGCGCGTCGTCCTGGATTTGCACGTAAGGTAAGGCGAGATCTTCAGGTTTGGGGCGGTTGCCAAGGATGACTCTTGCTCCATTCGCTGCGGCAGAGGGTATGTAGGCGTAGCCATCGCTACTTTCGCCTTTGATGGCAAGAAACGCAAACCCCTTGCGCACTTGGCGCGAATCACTGGTGATGCCGGTAATCATCACCGCGGGGATGGGATCCAGAGCGGTCAGAGGCGCGTCTGCAAAAACAGAGCGTAGCGATCGACGGTGGATGATCTGATCCATTTTTTCCTACTTTCGTTTCTTTACCGGCTGCTTTTTCTTAGAAAGGAAGGCAGCCAAAAGGCTCGCCACCCCGACACCCAGGCAGATAAAACCTGGAACGGTGGGGTTCACGGCGGCTGCGGAGCCGGAATCGGATATGTTCATACTGAAATTGATCACTTGTTGCGCCGTGATTGCATAATTCCCGCTGACGCTGGAATCGCCAAGCGCCAATGAGATCGAGGCGTTAGCCACGCCGGCGGTAAACGGTTCGACTTCCCAGGAGAAGGTCTTCCGACCGCTCTCCAGAGGGATTAGCATGCGCTTTTGTGGTTGGATAACGGTTTTGATCATGTCGAGCTGCAAGTCGAATACAACCCCGTTGGATAAGACGCTCTCGAGTGAGTCATCCGCCTCGTACGTCACGGTTATCAGGTTCTTGCGACCGGTTTGGATCTCTTCCGGATAAGTTACCATCACGTTCAGATTTCCACCGCTGGCGTAGATCCAATCGCTCAGGGAGACCGCCTGGCTTTGCGAGGCACTGGGAGCCGCCCGACGCATAAGGAAAAAGCCGCCAGCAGCTAACAGAACCAAACCCACAATCAGAAAAATCAGTTGTCTTTTCGATTTCATTTAAACACCACCAGAAAAATTATCCCCAGCACGAGAACCGCTGAGACGATCTCGCCGAGCAATGTGTAATCGTTTCGCAACGCATAAAGCAGGACGAACGGCAGCAATAACTCAACCGCCAAGATAAGAGTGTTGGCTCGAAATCTCGTTTTCGTTTTGTTCAGGCTCATTTTATGCTCCACTGCCCAGCAACCATGCCCAGATCCCTGTCGCGATTGCTACAACGGTGACCGGGATTAGACCATATCCGAGCAGTTTGCGCAAGACCTTGCCTTCCTGCCCGCCAAGCCCAACCGTTATGCAGCTAACAATCAGCTTGGTGGGAGACATCACGCTGCCCACCGAAGCGCCGAAATTTTGCGCTGCCAGGATCAGGGGTACATTCAGCTTTAGCAGACTGGCAGCCTCTGCCTGGAGCGCGCCAAAAAGGATGTTGCTGTTGTTATTGGTTCCAGTCAGAAAAGCGCCGACCACCCCCACAAAAGGCACCACCATCGGGAAGACCGTCGCATTGATGGTTTCGGCTATTCCTCGCGCGAGCGTGCTCGTCATCCCCGTGTGGGTCATGATAGCCGACACATCCGCCATCACAATCATTCCCAGACTGGCATCGACAACATTATGGGCGGTTAGGCTCAGAATGCGGCGGGGGGATGAGTTTTCGAGCATGCCTTCGCGTTTCAATATGATATAGGAAAGCAAAACGGTCACCAACAATACCATCCCCGCATGGGAAAAAGGGTGGATTGTTGGGCTGGATTCGGCAGGCGTGACGAACCCCAAACCGGAAACAATCTCAGGGTAATGAAAGCTGATTGAAACTTTATTCAGGAAGTTGTTGAGCGGTTGGATCAACTCGACGGAGAAACCAATCACAACGAGCAAAATATAAGGTGTCAGGTTCACCAGGAGATCACGCGTGCCCAGTTTTGGTTCGTCCTCCGCACTTTCAGCCTTCAAGCCGCGGTAATTCGGCAGGCGTGTCAGGAGCACGAGTGTGGCAATCCCTACGAGGGCAGGTCCGATCGTGCTGAGGCTCCAAAAACCGTGGGTATTGAAAAAGTAGAGTGTGCCGCCCATGGTGAGGCTGACAGCGAGGATGGCAGGGAAGGCATGGCGCGTGCCTTTCCATCCGCTGCCGAGCAGGCTGATGAGCAAACCGGTTGGTAGGAAACTTAAGGCAAAGAGGACCGCGGCATAGGGAGCAATCAGCGTTCCGGAAACGTGTGTGACAGCAATCAGCGACTCAAATGCGGATGCCATTCCACCGAAAGAAACCGCCCAACCGTGCCCCAAGGCGGTCATCACAATTGCGAGGACCGGGCTGTAACCCATCGCGACCAGAATTGGCGCGCAGACTGCCACAGCCACGCCAAACCCACCCATGCCCTGCAGGAACGACGCGAGCAGCCAGGCGATCAGCAGCAACTGGATAGAGCGGTCTTTCGAAAGACGTGGGATAAATAACCCGATGGCGCGGAGCGTGCCAGCTTCGCTTGCGAGGCTGTAAAGCAGCAGCGCACCCCAGACGATAACCAGCAAGTTGGCTGCCAGGACCAGGGCTTTCACCTGCGACCAGGCGAGAATCAACCAACTTCCGCCGAAGGCAGCCAGGCTGACGATCACCGCCACCAGCCAGCTAACGGCGCTGGCACGCAAAGCTCCCCATTTTAAGAGGAGCATAAGGATGATGACAGTCAGAATCGGTAAAAAAGAAAGCAGCCAGCTGCTGAGGGATAGGTCCATAGAAAATCAATTATACGGTATCGCGCCAGAATGGAGCGTCTTTCCGTTAAATTTCTTAAACCGCCGCAAAGGGCTGGCAGTGCGCCCTTAATCTTCCTGGCAGCCTTGCCTTGTACGGGGTTGACCAAAAGTCTCCAAAAACCCCACCTTCTTTGGCGGAATCTGTTAGCAAGAAAATGTTGAGATGATGGTAAAATATTGCACACACGGGGCGGTGGCGGAATAGGCAGACGCAACGGACTTAAAATCCGTCGGTGGTGACACTGTGTGGGTTCGACCCCCACCCGCCCTATGTTTCTTTTAAATACACAAACCCATCACCAATTCCAATCCAAACAAAAACTCACAGCCAAAGAAACCTGGCTGTGAGTTCACTGGCTTATTTTAGAAAACTGCCTGTTGGTTGGGTTTAAAGTTCATCTTCATCAATGAAGGGCATCAGCTTTTTCAGCAGCTTCAGTTTTCCGTCTTTCATCAGATCCCGGGCGATTTCAGTCAGGACCTTTTCGTCGACAAACGGTGCCAAACCAACCAGATACCGTTCTTTTTGTTCTGTATTCATCAGTTGGATGATTTTCCCGAGGCTTTTTTCATCCATGAATGGAGCCAAACTATTCAGGTACTGCGCGTCATTTTCTGAATGGAACATTTTCTCAGCAAAGTTGCCCAGGTCTTTTTCGTCCATGAATGGCGCGAGCGAGATTAGCTTGTCGAAACTGCCGGTCAGGTCGTGCTGGTGATTGATGATGCTCGCCAGCTGGTCGCTTTCCAAAAAAGGCGCCAGGGGGATAATCTGCGAGAGATCCTTGATCCTGGTTTTTTCAATCATCTGGAAAAGGCGTTTCGAATTGAGATGGGGAGCAAGCGCGATCAGGGTTTCAATTTGATATTCTTCCTCGGTGGCTTTTCCGACAACTTCCTCAACCTGAGAAGGCTTCAACAGTTCCACTACTTCCGCAACCTCTTCGAGATTGATATCTTCGCTTTGGTCGATGATTTTATTGACGATGGTCGTTTCTTTTTCAGAGCCCAACAGTTCCTGGACGTCCACGCCCAGAATTTGTGACAATTCCATCAGCTTGGAAATGTCGGGCATGGTGTTGCCCCGTTCCCAATT
>JAYFQB010000323.1:0-5903 GCA_034927385.1 Anaerolineaceae bacterium
TTGAGACTGTAATCCCATATTTCGAGCGATTTATCGCGCGTTTTCCCGAAATCGGCGTACTCGCGGCAGCTGAAGAAAGCGATGTGCTGCGGCTCTGGGAAGGGCTTGGCTACTACAGCCGCGCCCGCAACCTGCACAAAGCCGCCCGAGTGATGCTTGAGGAATATGCCGGGCAGATCCCTGCCGATCTTGCCGCCCTCAGGAGCCTGCCTGGGGTTGGCGCTTATACCGCAGGGGCAATCGCCTCGATCGCCTTCGGTGCCGCGGAACCCGCGCTGGACGCCAACATCCGCCGGGTTGGCGCGCGACTGCTGGACCTGCATGAACCGCCGGGCAGCGAGGCGGATCGGATTATGTGGGAGTTTTGCCACCGCATTCTTCCGGCTCAACGCAGCGGCGATTTTAACCAGGCTCTGATGGACCTTGCAAGCAAGGTCTGTACGCCTAAAGCCCCCACATGCCACCTCTGCCCGCTTTGGTCGGACTGTCTCGCCTTCCAACGCGACACGGCAGCACAACTGCCGGTGCGTAAGCCCAAAGCTAAGATTCCCCATAAGCTCGTTCTGGCAGCGGTCATCACCCGCGGGGACGAAGTTCTGCTCGCGCAGCGCCCCGCCGATGGCATGTTGGGCAAGCTTTGGGAGAACCCCGGAGGGTCTGTTCCAGAAGTAACCTCAAGCCTGCCTGGCGCTCTGCGCGAGTTGATGCTCTCGCGTTTCGGTTTTCGTATCGACGTGGGCTCGCCGCTGGGCAGCTACAAACACGCCTATACGCATTTCAGGATCACCCTGCACACGTTTCGCTGCGAACTCCCCGGCGCCAGCCATTTGCGCCTTCCACCTGGCTTTGCCTGGGCGCCAATTGGTGAGCTTTCCACCTTCCCGATGGGAAAGGTTGCCCGCCAAATATCACACAATTTGGCGGAGAAAACCCCGCCCTGCTAACTTGTTTCCAGCAGGATATTAAAGCCAAAAAGGTCCTTACCGTTGTTACCGGAGGACCTTTGGTTTAGATAAATGAGGGGTTAACTGCTTAGTTCTTTGAAGTTGATGCGCTTGACCAAGCCGGTTTCTTCGATCATGCCATCCAGGAATTCAGCCGTGGGTCCGCCTGAGAACTCATCGCGGCTGGTGAGAAATTCGAGGAAGAACGGCAAACTGACACCCGCGACGATATCCGCGCCGTTATCACCTTCTGCCATCAGCGAAGCGTTGAAAGGCGACGCGCCCCAGAGGTCCACCATATAAACGTAAGGCATCCCCTGTTCGCGGTAACCCGCAGCGGCGGTCCGCATCTTTTCCACCAGATCATCCACGTTATCGCCGTCCACAAAGGACAAAACCGTGATGTTTGCGGTTTCGCCGGTGATCATCTCTGCCGCGTCATAAAGACCCTGAGCAAAACTTGCATGGGAACAAAGAATAACTCCGATCATTTTTATGTCTCCTTTTAAATTTTCCTGTTATGTGATTATGACAAAAATAATTACGTGCCAAACTGGCGATCGCCGGCGTCACCCAAACCCGGCAGGATATAACCGTGCTCGTTCAGGCGTTCGTCTACCGATGCGAGATGGATTGGAACGTCGGGATGCGCCTCATGCAGCCGTGTGATTCCTTCTGGCGCGCCAATCAGACCAACAAACTTGATTTTCGTAACGCCCCACTGTTTGAGGATGTCCACTGCCGCCACTGCCGAGCCACCGGTCGCGAGCATTGGGTCGAGAATCAGGCACGCGCCGACAGTGGGGGAAATCGGCAGGCGGTTGTAATATGCCACCGGTTTGAGGGTTCGTTCGTCGCGGTATAAGCCAATATGCCAGACTTCGGCGCCGGGCATCAAGCCCCATACGCCCTCAACCATACCAAGCCCCGCCCGCAAAATCGGCACGAGCCCGATCCGCTCCAGCAGTTTCACGCCATTGGTTTCCATCAAGGGTGTTTGAACACGAACTGGCTTGACAGCCAGGTCAGCAGTCGCTTCGTAAGTCAGCATTGCCGCAAGCTCACGAACAAGTTCGCGGAATTTTTTGGGTTCGGTGGTGACATCTCGCAGGAGAGTCAGTTTTGATGCGATCAACGGATGAGAAGAAGGATAAACATTTTCCATGTGGAATTCTCCATTTCTTTTTCCTGGGAAGTTGGATTACCTTTGACGCCCAGAGACTGGAGTAATTGTACTCGAGCAAGGGCGAAAAACGGTTAGTGAATTTCTCACTACAGCTACCATCTGGTGAAGTTAGCCTGAAATTCCAAAGGATTGCAGTTCGGTGCAGACCTAACTCACTTTACGAAGCCCAACGATCGTAAAACTAACAGCCTGTCTGCATACATAATCTCGTAAACCAATTTCCTGATTATCTCACCAACATGAATATCACAAAAGTTAATGTAAAGCAGTTTTGGCAAACATTTAATGTGATTGCTTGACTTTGCTTGACTTTCAAAACTTAATGTAGTATATTTTATTTAGGCCTAGTGGTTTCTCATTGTTTAGAATTGGAGGGATAATATGGAAACTCCTCAGTTTTACGGTATCGAAAAGGAATGGTGCGGTATTTGTGGTGCGTGTGGCGCATGTGGCGCCTGTGGACCGTCACCTGCAGCATTCATAGCAGGTGCAGCATTGACCGCCGTGGCTGCTTTGTTTAAGTAACTAACAGGTGTTTTGACAATTTCAAGATGTGACTTAGTTAATATGCTTTTCACTGAACGCCAATAGAAAACAGAGCCATTAGGCCTTTGTGACATCTTAATGACCAGTGGAGTGCCGATGATTATTAACAACTTGTTGAATAAATATCCGACCCTTCCTTCGGGAACGAATGTACATGTTTGGCCCGACAAAGCATTTGTTAAGTATCGGAAGAATCTTAGTTCTCCAGCCATAACCTGGTCAGTAAACGAGAGTGCAAGTAATATTCTCCGGCTGTTTACTGGTCGTTACTCCATAAAAGAAATCATCACAAAACTCGCTGACACTTATGGAGTGTCAGAACAAGATGTAGAATCTAAACTTCTTGTATTCATTCAAGAAATAGAAAGAAGAATACCAATCAATTTTGAGGAAATGCCTACAAACAAAGACATTCTGATTACAGGGAATAACTCATACCTTACACCAATGCATGCCGCTATTGAGCTAACCTACAAGTGCAATCTCAAATGCAAGCACTGTTACATAGAAGGCGGTCTTGATAGAAAGGAGGTAATGAATTTTGAAAGAGCAATTGAGTTACTGAATGGACTGCATAAGTATGGTGTCTCAGTTATTGAGTTTACCGGTGGAGAGCCAACTTTATATGACGGTTTCAACGATTTGTTAATCCATGCAACTGAATTGTTTGATTTCGTGGGGGTTGTAACCAATGGGACATTGTTAACGGAACAAACTTTGGAAACCTTATCAAAACGTCCTGATAAAATCGCTATCCAGGTTGATCTCCATGGCTCTGATGCAGATTATGTTGATTGGTTTACTGGAAGCAGTGGAGTTTTTGATCGTGAAGTCAGGGCTATTCAAGAAATCTCAAAAACGGGAATTATGCTGAGGGTGGTAATGGTAGTCACACCTTTTAGCCTTGCTCAAATGAGAAGTACAGCCACATTAGCAAAAAACTTGGGGGCAACGACTTTTGGTCTATCTCCAATAATTCCACAAGGACGTGGTTCAGATGTTTCTCTTTTGTTTACAGAGCAGGACTTAGTGGATTATGAAAATCACATGAAAGACTTGTCCCTCGAGTTTGGAAATTTTATTTTTCATCTTGAGGAATCCCCGTTCACATTAGCCGCGTCTCAGAATCATTGCGGAGCAGGTGCGCGATCGATTACCATCACACCAAGTGGAGATGTTAAGATTTGTCAAATGTCATCTGCCAAATTACTTTGCTTTGGGAATTTCTTTATTGATAAACCAGGAGAAATCTTCGGAAATGAGCCGGCAATCAGATTAGCGAACGCTGTACCACCAAACTATGACTTGTGCGCACCTTGCAAAAACATATCCTTTTGTTTCAGTTGTTTAAACAGAGGCTTGATAATGGCAGAAAAGTTAGGTGCTGACGGATGTAAGTGGTATAGAGAACTTGGATATGACTTCTTGAAGGCAAGGAATTGATCCTATTTCAAACAGAATAGATCTATGGAGTTCAGCATGAATCCAGCGTTAGCAGTTTTCAATAAGGTTTCAAAAAGCTTTGGTGACCTGACTGCGGTTGAAAATATCAGTTTTGAACTTAATCAAGGGGAGGCATATGCAATCTTGGGGCATAATGGTGCCGGAAAGACAACATGCATTCGTCTCCTCTTGGGATTGCTCCGTCCTAAATCAGGAAATGTGCAACTTATGGGAGGTGATCCTTACCCTGATAATCAGGCGCTGAACGACATTCGGAGACGCGTTGGGGTTGTGCAAGAAGAAGATCGCCTTTATAAACAGCTAACAGCCATGGAAAATCTCAAATTCTGGCTCGGATTATACGGATTCCCAACCTCAGAGTATGGAAGTCGTGTAAAAAACAGTCTCCAACAAGTCGGTTTGGAAAGTAAATCCAGTGTGAAAGTAGGCACGTTTTCGAAAGGTATGCGTCGACGTTTGGCACTGGCAAGAGCACTTATGCTGGAACCGCAATTACTTATCCTTGATGAACCTACTGTAGGGCTTGATCCTGAGGCTCGGGTGGAAGTTCGGAACTTATTGGAAAGATTGGTATCTACCACTGGATTAACGCTTCTTTTGACTTCGCATGATCTTGAGGAGGTCGAAAAGCTATGTGATCGTATGATGATTCTAGAAAATGGTCAAACCATTCTTGAGGGAAACATCGATGCATTGCGTGAGCAATGGAAATCAGTTCTAGTGGTGGGATTGCCTCATTCTTTGCCCAGCTCAGTCTTGGAAACATTACAAACAGAGTTGGCTACATTACCATTTGTTGAGCACATAACAACAGAAGAATCATCCTTAAAGCTTTCCCTGATAGACCGCCTTGACCAAGTGCCTGTTGAGGTTCTATCTATCCTCGCAAAGCTTGGTGTCAAGTTTACAGGCGTCAATTTTGAGATGAGCTCACTTGAAGATATTTATCTACAAGCTACCAGGTCAAGGATTGGGGCATCGAAATGAATAAGAGTCAGGTAAGACCCGGGAAAGCTTTATTCCTAAAGGAACTCACAATTGCGAGAAGCGCTGGATATTGGCTAAACTGCATTTTACTTCCAGTTTTAATGGTATGGACAACCGTCTTTTTACCTATCGATACCATCCAACCTTTGGTATCAACCGCGCCGGAAGTAGCCGTGTTTATGACCAAAATTACTTCACAAGTATTTGCCTTAATCCAACCTCTTTGGGTGTTTCTTTTGATTTGGATGTTTCTCTCCTCCGAGGTTTTTATCAATGAAAAGATTGACGGTCGTCTGGAAATGCTTCTCACTACGCCCCTCAAACTGAAAGAGATTTGGAATTCAAAACGTAAAGCCTTACTAGCCCTGATCCTTCCGGTCACCTTATTAATGACCTCTGTTGTCTTTTTTCTCCAGAGAATAATTTGGGAGGCTGAATTAGGGATAAATCCTGCTATTCAGCCCGCGACATTGACCCTGGCATTCCTGATTGCTCCCATGTTAGCATACTGTGTTGGTTCCTTATTGGGATTAGTTTCTTTTTTGGTTTCCAACCCGGCAGTGCTGCAATCTGTCAATTTTGCAGTTGTCTTTTTATTGGGGTTTGGCGGTAATTACTTTGTGAGCAACCTTGTAAATGATTCTGGTAAAGATCTGGTTAGCTGGCCTGTAGTCGGCATTTACGCTGGTATTGCCTTAGCTGTCTGGATGCTGACCTGGTTCCTCTCCAAAAAATTGGATAAAGACTATGTAATCAGCCATATGTCGTGAGCATTT
>JAYFQB010000129.1:0-8943 GCA_034927385.1 Anaerolineaceae bacterium
CTATCACGGCTTTATGCAGGGCGAGATAGACCTGTATGGAAAGTCGGTCAAGGGCATGGGACTCTCGGATATCTCGAGACACGTAGGCACCCTGCTCCAGGATCCGGAACGTCAAATCTTAGGCACCTATGTGATCAACGAGGTCTGCTTTGGTCTCGAGTCACAAGGGATGCCTCGCGAAGAGATGATCCCAATAGCTGAAAAAGCCCTGGACAGGCTGCACATTTTGCACCTGAGAGACAAAGAAACGCATTCGACCTCTGGCGGTGAAAAACAGAAGGTTGCCTTGGCGGGTGTGTTGGCTATGGAACCGAGCATTTTGCTTTTGGATGAACCCCTGGCATCGCTGGATCCAGCATCCGCGAGGGAAGCCCTGCGGGCATTCCGGGAATTGGCGGATGAGGGATTGTCGATACTCCTTGTGGAACACCGGGTTGAGGATGTTTTGCAGATCAATCCGGAAAAGGTTATCTATATGGATAACGGGCATATCACTTACGAAGGAGATGTTGCCGGGTTGTTGGAAACTGCCGATTACACCCGCATCAAGCTCCCAGCTCCAACTGTTATGAGACGGGCTAAATCGGCGCCACAAAAAGAAAGCCGGTTGGCTGTGCCGACCCTGGACCCTTCGAGTGAGCCGCTTGTTTCGTTTCAGGATGTCAGTTTTCAATATAGCCCCGCAAGCCCTGAGGTTTTGCACGGGGTCAATCTTGATGTGCGTTCCGGTGAGGTGATCGCGATCCTTGGGCATAATGGTTCGGGCAAGACCACGACCGTTAAGCAGGCGTTGGGGCTGCTAAAACCCACCAGCGGGAGAGTTCTGCTTGAGGGAGTGGAAACCAGTAAGATCACCATCGCGAACGCAGCCAAAACCATCGGGTATGTCTTCCAGAGCCCGACCCAGATGTTGTTCGCCCCGACCGTAAGGGAAGAGCTGGCGTTTGGTCCAGAGAACCTGGGGATGGGCAAGGAAGATGTGCAGAAGAATGTGGATTGGGCGATTGAGACGGTTCACCTTGAAAATGAACTGCCAATGCCCCCACTGGCGCTTTCATTTGGACAACAAAAACGCGTGTCGATTGCTTCGGTGCTCTCCATGAAGTCGCGCATCTTAATGATGGATGAACCTACGGCGGGTCAGGATTATTGGAACTATCAGTCCTTTATGGACACCATTTTACAGACTCCTGGGTTTGATGCCATTTTATTCATCACCCACGATCTGGACCTGGCATTAACCTATGCCAACCGGGTGGTGGTGCTTTTTGGTGGGAGGGTGGTCGCGGACGGCCGACCGCATGAGGTGTTTGCGGATGATGAGAAGCTGCTCCAATGGCGACTGCTGCCGACCTCTCTGCTCGAACTGAACCGCGAGTTGTTCCCACGAACTGGTCAATTCCTGCGGGCTGAAACTTTATGCCAGCTTTCAGGTTATTAACATATGAACCATTTATTAAGGAGGAAGTCATGTATTCAAATGAAGTAATCAAGCAAGAAAAGAAACCTCTGTGGCGTTTTGGCACAAAGGAAGTTGTGTATGCTGCTATTGGCGCCGCGCTTTATGCTGTGGTCACCTGGGCGTTCAATGTGTGGCAAATCCCCGGTGCGGGTAATGTTGGTGTTCGCCCGGCGGTGGTCATCCCTATGTTCTTTGGTATCGCTTTTGGTCCGATTGTCGGTTTCATCACCGGCTTTGTGGGCAACATCCTGGCAGATCTCCTCAGCGGCTATGGCTTCTGGGTGTGGTGGGACATCGGAAATGGAATCATGGGCTTAATACCGGGTCTGTTCTCGGTAATGCTTGTTGATTTCAAATCCTTGCGCTCAATCCTTCTGTCAGAAGTTTCGGTAGTTTTGGGTGTGCTGCTTGGAATGGGTGTGGCTGCATTTTCAGAAATGTGGGTTTCGGGGGCAGACTTGAACACGGTTCTTGTCGCCAACTTCTTACCCGCCTTCCTCACCAACGTGCTTTGGGGCTTGGTGCTGCTGCCTTTGCTGATGGTCGCATATTCTGCGATTGTCTCCCAAAGCGGTCGTTAATTTAATACATTGAGTCCAGGCGATCTAATCAATCGCCTGGACTGTATATGACCATGCTTGTTACCTGGAACTATCGCTACCGAAATAGCCTGATCGACCACGTCGATCCGCGGGCACGGCTTATCTTTTCGTTTGCCGTGTTGATAGCTGCCACCAGCACCTGGAACCCCTTGCTTTTGGCGATCATATTTTTTATATCAATCTCGTGGTACGCATCGGCTAAACTGTCCTGGCAGGACACAAAACGCGGCTGGCTGATGATCTCCATTCTGTTGTTCACTATGATTGTGGTGAATACGATTCTTACAGGAGGTGGAGCTGGCGGGGTGGTTCCGGAAGGGGGGCAGCTTGTTTGGCCCGCAGGCTTCAACTTGTTTGGGCGGCATATGACCTTTGGGCTGACCGTTGAGCGGCTGTGGTTCGCGATCGCTCAGTTGATGCGCATTTTGTCGATCTCTCTGGTTTTTATCATGATCCCGTATACCATGGATTCACGCGCGTATGGCGTGACCTTCCGCAAGCTGGGGCTGCCTGACCGGCTTGCTTATACCATGGAGCTATCGTTCCGCTTTATTCCGACCCTGGCACGCAACTTCCAGGTGACGCTGGACGCGCAAAGAGCGCGAGGCTTTGAGATGGATTCATTAAAGGGCGGCGTTTTGAACAAGATCAAACGCATCGCACCGTTAATTATCCCCGTAACGATGAACGCGATCGTATCCAGCGAAGATATCGCCAACGCGATGGACTTGCGCGGTTTTGGACAGCAGAAGCGAAGCTGGCTTTACGAACTCAAGTACCATTGGTGGGATTATGTGGTGATCGGCTTTTCCGTGGTGCTGCTGGGGGCGGTACTGTACCTGGCTTACAGGCACTCGATGCGGCTTTTTCTGGTGCCGCAGTGGTGGTATGGATTGTTCAATTGAGTATTAATAAGCCCCTCCAAAAACAAATAGTGATGGAAGGCTTATATGCTAATCAATGGTTCAAAACCCGGCTGGGATTTCCTGAGGGGTAGAATGGAAACGCGAGTATGCTGGTTTGTTTTGATTTCCCCCCGATGGGTCCAAAACCAGCGGTATTACCATTGGATGGTTTTCCCCATTAATCAGCCTGAAAAACCACAAAAAATGAAAAAGACGAATATCCTCCAAAAAATCTGCTTTGTTGTAAAATAAGATATCGCCGTTTTAAGGAGTGGAGAGGAAGCCAAAGCCAATATAACTCCCGACAGACACAATAATCAATCAAAAGGAGAAAAGATGAATAAAAGGTTATTTACGTTGGTCAGTATTATCTTAGTTTTAGGTATGTTCCTGGGAGCTTGCCAGACCACCGCACCAGCGACTGAGGTGCCTGTTGCTGTAGACTGCAAAGCTGCCTCCGCTCTCGAAGCGGAAGGTTCCTATCAGGTGCCTGCTCCAATCGAAGGCTGCTTCAACGTGGCTTTTGTGTACGTCGGTCCCCATGACGATGGTGGCTACTCACAGGCTCATGATCAGGGCCGTATGTGGGTCCAGGATAATATGGCTGGGGTCCACACTGCTTACGTTGAGAACGTGGCGGAAGGTGTTGATTCCGAGCAAGTCACCCGGTCTCTGGCACGCAAGGGCTTTGACATGATCTTCACCACCTCATTTGGCTTTATGGATGCCACTGAGACTGTTGCTGGTGAATTCCCTGAGATTGATTTTGTGCATGCTTCTGGTTATAAGTTCAACGGCACAAACTTTGGCAATCTCTTTGGCGCCATGGAAGACATGAAATATCTGGCTGGTATGCTGGCTGGTTCCCGCGCCATGATGGACGGAAATCCGCATGTCGGCTATATGGCAACTTTCCCGATCCCCGAAGAACTGCGTCTTGGTAATGGCTTTGCTCTGGGCGTTCAGGTCACATGCCCCGAATGTGTTGTTGACGTTCGCTTCATTAATACCTGGCATGATCCCACAATCGAACAAGAAGCTGCCAAGTCACTATTTGATGCTGGTGCCCAGGTTGTTATGACCGGTGCTGACACCCCAGCTCCTGCCATTGCAGCTCCTGCCGGCAAATGGTGCATTACATATGACTATGTGTACAACTGCACGTTGGACACCTGTCTGACCAGCATGTACTGGAATTGGGGTCCCCAATTCGCCAAGTTAATTGAAGAATCCATGAACGGCACCTTTAAGGGTGAAGCCATCTACTTCGATGGTATGGATAATGGTCTTGGCTTGCTCGGTTTCATGGAAGGCGAAGAAATGATGCCCGGTACAGCAGAACTGCCAGCAGAAGATCTGCAGCTGATCCGCGACACCATGGCTAAATTCCTGAGCGGCGAAATGGACCGCTTCAGCGTCTTCTCTGGTCCTATCACGGACAACCAGGGTAATGTGGTTCTCGCCGAAGGCGAAAGCCTCCGCCAGGTTGATCTGGACTGCTTTGCTACCAGCGACTCTGCCCCTTGCGCGGGTGGTGTGGGTATGTATTGGTGGAACCAGAACGTTACCGCTGAACTCCCCTAGCTTGAACTAATATATCTGTGAGAGATGGCTCGAAAAGAGCCATCTCTCCTATCAATAAAAAGAAACCACATGACAATTCCTGAAGAAAAAAACACAATACCTGCTGTTGAAATGCAGGATATCGTCCTGCGTTTTCCTGGCGTTTTAGCTAATGATCATGTCAATTTCACCATGTATCCCGGTGAAATCCACGCCCTTTTGGGGGAAAACGGTGCAGGCAAAAGCACTCTTATGAATGTACTCACCGGTCTCTATAAACCTCAAAGTGGCGAAGTGCGCATCCATGGTAAATTGGTTAACTTCAATTCTCCCAAAGATGCCATCGCCAATGGCATTGGCATGGTCCATCAGCATTTTATGCTGGTCGAAAATCAAACCGTGACTGAGAACATCCTCATCGGTCTCGACAATCCCCGCTTTGCCCTCAACCTCAAAAGGTATGACAAACAAGTCAGCGATCTGGCAGAACAGTTTGGCATCCACATTGACCCAACTGCCAAAATATGGCAGCTTTCGGTGGGTGAGCAGCAGCGTGTCGAAATCCTCAAAATCCTCTATCGGGGTGCAAATATTCTTATTATGGACGAGCCAACCGCTGTCCTTGCTCCCCAGGAAGCTGATGAACTCATTGCGACGCTAAAGGGGATGGCAGCCCAAGGTAAGTCCATCGCCTTTATTAGCCACAAACTCAATGAGGTGAAGCAAGTTGCCGATAAATTGACTGTCTTACGGCGTGGACGCGTCACCGCGGAGCGCATGGATTTGCAGAATTTTACACGTGAGAGCCTTGCGTCATTGATGGTCGGTCGCGAAGTGATTTTCAATCTACATAAATGTGACCAAGCCGCTGGTCCCGAGGTTTTGCGCCTCGAGGATGTTTCCGCATTAAACAACAAAAACCTGCCCGCCTTACGCAATGTGGACCTTGAGCTCCATGAAGGCGAAATCCTCGGTATCGCGGGGGTTGCAGGCAACGGACAGAGCGAATTGGTGGAAACAATCACCGGACTGCGCCCTTGTTCAGGTCGGATTTGGCTTGAGGGCAGAGACATTGCAAACAGACCGCCATCTTTCTCGATCAGCCAGGGGCTCGCCCATATCCCGGAAGATCGCATCGGGGTTGGAAGCGCGCCAAATCTTTCGCTCACCAGCAATATCATTATGAAGCGGTTCGACCAAAAGCCTGTGAGCCAAAAATGGCAATTGAATTACATGGCTGCCGATAAGCTTGCTGGTGGATTGAAAACGGAATACGACATCCAGGCACCCAGCGTACAGACACAAGCGCGCAAACTTTCGGGCGGCAATCTGCAAAAGCTGATTCTTGCCCGCGAACTCTCCAGCACGCCTCGTATGGTTGTTGCTATGCAGCCCACCCGTGGGTTGGATGTAGGCGCGATCGAAAGTGTGCAGCAATTACTGCTCAACCAGCGTGCCCAGGGCACTGCCATTCTGCTGGTTTCCGAAGATTTGGATGAGCTTCTTTCGCTTTCTGACCGAATTGCTGTTATGTATGAGGGGCAAATCGTTGGAACGGTCTGCACCGGTGAGTTTGATATCAATCAAATTGGGTTGATGATGACTGGAACGCCTCTGGGTGATCTGCCAGCAAAGACTTCCGGCGTCGGAACGTCTAATGAGCGCGCTGTTTCAGATTTTGATGGAGTCCTCGAACAGCTTCACCATCAAGACCAAGCTGCTCAGGCAGATCAAACACACCAGGCTGAACGATTTCCCGGGAGTGTCATGTTAGATGAAGACCAGACGCAAGCTGCCCCGGAGGAGATTCCGAGTCCACTTGAAGGTTCAGAACTCAACGTTAGCGAAAAAGAACGCGTCTTGCGAAAAGTTTTAGGTCAAAATTACAAACAGGGAGATGAAGAGTGAAAATTCCTTATCCCGTTTTTCTCAAACGCGCTGAAGATTACCCCAAGTGGCTGCCTGCCGCAACCTCGGTCGCTGCGGTTTTGCTTGCTTTTATTATCTCTGGCATAATCCTCAAGGCAACCGGCGCGAATCCGATTAAGGTATATTCTTACTTTATTAAAGCCTCTTTCGGATCCTGGGGTGCATTTTCTGACGTGATCGTCAAAGCTATTCCCCTGATGCTGATTGGTTTGGGCTGCAGTCTGGCTTTTCGGATGCGCCTCTGGAATATCGGCGCGGAAGGGCAGTTCTTTGTCGGAGCATTCCTGGCGACCGCAGTTGTCATGGTTCCGCTTGTAGATCTCGACACAACTCCCCGGTGGGCAGTTCTTTCGCTTATGGCTGCCTTGGGCATGTTGGGAGGCGCGATTTACGCGTTTATCGCTGGCTATCTTAAGGCGAAGCTTAACATCAACGAGATCATCATCACCCTGATGCTTAATTACATCGCCGTACTCTGGAATAACTATTGGATTTTTGGAAAATGGAGCGAGTCTGGTTTTCAGATGACGAAAGTTTTTCCAAAGAACGCCTGGTTACCCCGCCTGGCGGATTTGGCTGGTAAGTTTCCTTTCTTTTCCGGCATGACCGTTCACGCAGGGATTTTCTTTGCATTGGCGGCGGCGATCATTGTTTACCTCATCATATATCGCAGCAAATGGGGTTACAAAATCACTCTCATCGGTGACAATCCCCGCGCAGCCCGTTACGCTGGTATCAACATTACCGCCAATACCATCCTCGTATTCATGATCTCAGGCGCCCTGGCAGGGTTAGCCGGTATGACCGAGGTTAGTGGCGTTGTTCACCGCCTGCAGGAGCGGATTTCAACATCTTACGGTTTTTCGGGTGTTATCGTTGCCTGGCTTGCCAAGCTAAACCCGTTTGCCGTAATCGTTGTGTCCATTTTGTTTGGAGCGCTGCTGGTTGCAAGCCGGGAGATCCAACCATCGGGTCTTTCATTCCTCATTCAGGGCATTACCCTTTTCCTGGTTATTAGTAGTGATGTCCTCCTCAAATACGAAATCAAATGGGTTCGCCCCGCGCAGGAGACTGCCTAATGAACTGGATCGAAATTTTCCGCTCTGGCTTGTCTACCGGTACCGTTTTGCTTATTGCCGCCATTGGTGAGATCCTCACCGAGCGGTCTGGCGTCCAAAACCTCGGTGTTGAAGGTATGATGCTTGTGGGTGCGATGGCTGGCTTCAAAGTCGCCTTTCAGACAGGTAATGTCTGGCTTGGTTTGCTGGCTGCGATCGTGGCAGGCGGACTTCTAAGCCTGGCTCACGCTCTCGTCACCATCCATTTTCAGGCTGATCAAACGGTCAGTGGCCTTTCGCTTACCTTCCTCGGCACTGGTCTGGCACTGGTCTTAGGCGAGGGTCTTACCGGACAGACTGGTCCTATCGTTCCCCGCGCTACCATTCCGCTGCTCTCGAAAATCCCATACCTGGGTCCGATTGCTTTTACTAATCACAATTTGCTGGTTTATTTCGGCTATCTGCTGGTGCCCATTACCTGGTATTTTATCCACAAGACCAAACCGGGGCTCCATTTACGCGCCGTGGGGGAGAACCCTGCTGCCGCGGATACCCTTGGGGTCAACATTTACCGCACGCGGTATCTCTATACCTTTATTGGCGGATGCTTTGCCGGTTTGGCTGGAGCTGCCATTAGCGTCGCGATTGCCCCCGGTTGGTATTCCAACCTTACGGTCAATGGTCAAGGCTGGATTGCTGTCGCGTTGGTTATCTTTGCCCATTGGGACCCCTGGCGGGCTGCTTTGGGCGGATATCTGTTTGGTGTGCTGCGCCGCTTCTCTCTTGACCTGCAAGGACCGCGCATGTTGTTCGGAATTGCAAATCCATTTTTCTTCAACACTAATTTAGTTTTCTTTTTACAGATGGCGCCATATATTCTGACGATCATCGCCCTGATTTGGGGCAGTTCTTCGGCACGCAAAAAGCGTATTGGCGCGCCGGCTGCATTGGGCAATCCTTACCAACGCGGCGAAAGAGGCTTGTAGCCTTCAGTTTGCTTCCGCTTATTGGCTTTAGTTCCAAGCCGGGTTGATCGCTTCAATCCGGCTTTTCTTTTAGTGATGCAATCTATAACGCGTGGGTCTGAAGCCATATCGCCAATTGTTTTATTCCTGGCTGGGCGGGTTCAAGAAACCAACAGCGTTTAAAACATCGACCTTGAAACGAATGTGAGGATATTTAAAGCTGGTGGGTGATAAAATTGATTTCTGATGACTCATCAAAACCAAATCATATTGAGTCAGCTCACCCCACCGGCACAGAAAAGCACGATTTTAGAACGCCCGCGGGTGATTCAGCTGCTGCAACAGTGCCTGGACTATCCATTAACTACTTTGGTGACTGAAACAGGCTATGGCAAGACGACTTCGGCGTTGGGTCTGATTAAATCTCTCAAACTCCCGTTTTTCTGGTTTACCGTTTCA
>JAYFQB010000212.1:0-5411 GCA_034927385.1 Anaerolineaceae bacterium
CTGCACTTTGGGGTGTGAACTTTGGGGTGAACAAAAGTGATACTGTAACCCAATCAAAAAAGACTAAAAAAAGATCATGTGTCAAAAAAGGTGTAGTTCTTGCTTTTCTTGTCCTACCACTACCGTTATATCTATTTGGACAGCTTGTTCTGTCATGTGAGAGTTCCTCCTTTTTGTGTCCTTTTTCTTCACGATATGCAAATTTGATACTGTAACCTTTTGGGTCAGCCTGTGCCTATCTACCCTTTTTTAGAATATAATACAACGTTGATAAGTACCTGGATCCCCCAGGCTTTTGATGATTAGATGATGGAGAATAAATGACCAACGATGATATTTTTAAAGTATCCTGGCACGCGCTGGAACCAAATGAGGTGCTGGATAATCTCGACGTCCCCCTCGAAACTGGGCTTAGCGAGAAAGAAGCTGCTGAACGGCTTGAAGAATATGGGCACAATGAGCTCGTCGAAAAAGCAGGACGAACGATTTGGCAAAAACTCTGGGAACAGATTAATAGCTTTGTTATCTGGCTGCTAATCGGCGCGGCTGTGATTTCGGCAATCCTGGGAGACTGGGTGGAAGCCGGAGCCATCATGCTCATCGTTGTCCTCAACGCCATCATGGGCGTCGTTCAGGAATCTCAGGCTGAGGCTTCCTTAGCCGCCCTAAAGAAGATGGCAGCCCCCGAAGCCCAGGTGTTGCGCGATGGTCACCGCCTTTTGATTCCCGCGCGCGAACTCGTGCCAGGGGATATCGTCTTCATCGAAGCGGGCAATTTCATCCCTGCCGATTTGCGCCTGATGGAAGCGGTCAACCTCAGCATCGACGAAGCCTCTCTAACCGGAGAGTCTGTGCCAGCCAAAAAGGATGCCGAATCCAACCTGCAGGCAGACATTCCCCTGGGAGACCGCGAAAATACCGCCTTCATGGGTACCACTGTCAGCTACGGACGCGGCAAGGGTGTGGTCATTGCCACGGGTATGCACACGCAGCTTGGCTTGATCGCCACGATGCTTCAATCAGTGGAAGAAGAGCAGACCCCCCTCCAGAAACGCCTTGACCAGCTCGGCAAAACCCTTGGCATCGCCGCCATGGTCGTTTGTGGTCTGGTTTTCGTGATCGGTGTTATCCGGCTGATCGCCGCCCCTGGCGATCTGGACCTGGGCACCAAGGCTTTTTGGGACGAAATCGTGGCGCTGTTCATGGTGGCTGTTTCCCTGGCAATCGCAGCCGTGCCCGAAGGGCTACCCGCTGTGGTGACCATCAGCCTGGCTGGCGGCATGCGCGAGATGGTCAACCGCCACGCGCTAATCCGCAAACTTGCATCCGTTGAAACCCTCGGATCGGTAACCACGATCTGCACAGACAAAACCGGCACCCTCACCCAAAATCAGATGACCGTCACCAAACTCTGGGTGGATGGTCAGTTCGTTGAAATCAGCGGTACTGGGTACGAACCGGTCGGCGACTTTTTTGTTAATGGAGAAAAAATCACCGACCTCAAACAATTCCCCGCTGCCCGCACCACGCTTTGGGTCGGCACGATCAACAACGATGCCCAGCTTGAGCCCACCGGCGAAAGCGAAGGTAAGTCCACCTACCGCATGGTTGGAGACCCAACCGAAGGTTCCATCCTCGTTGCCGCCCTCAAAGCCGGCGCCGCCGCGAACACGGTCAACCAGAATTACCCCCGTAAGCAGGAGATTCCTTTCGACTCAGCCCGCAAACGCATGGTCACGATTCACAACATCGTCAACCCTGGTCACGGGGACATTTCGCCGTATGTAACCGATGAAAAAACCAATTGGTACACCATCGCGGTTAAAGGTGCGCCAGATGTCGTGCTGGACCTCTGCAGCTATCGCTCTGGCATGAACAACATCCCTGTGCCCCTCACCGAGGAGCTGCGCCAGGAAAGTCTGGCTGCCAATGACGAAATGACCGGAAAAGCCCTGCGCGTTTTGGGCGTTGCTTACCGCCCTGTGCCCGAAATGCCAGACCAGATCACTGCCGAAGCCCTCGAACAAGATTTGATCTTCGTCGGTCTGATCGGTATGATCGACCCCTCGCGCCCCGAGGTTAAACCCGCCCTCAAGGAAGCACAACTCGCGGGCATCCGTTCAGTCATGATCACAGGCGACTACCCCAACACAGCCCGTGCCATCGCCGAAGATATCGGCTTGCTGCGCAAAGGTCACCAGGTGCTCACCGGCGCGGATATTGAAGATTCAACCGACGAAGAAATGCGCGAGATCGTCAGAATAACAGACGTTTATGCCCGCGTAAGTCCTGAACACAAAATGAAGATCGTCGACGCGCTGCGTGAAAACGGCGAAGTGGTCGCCATGACCGGCGACGGCGTCAATGACGCCCCCGCCATCAAGCGGGCGGATATCGGCGTCGCGATGGGCATCACCGGCACCGACGTCGCCAAAGAAACCGCCGATATGGTGCTAACGGATGACAACTACGCCTCGATCGTTTCCGCCGTGGAACAGGGTCGCATCATCTACAGCAACATCCGCAAATTCGTTTACTACTTGGTCTCCTGCAATATCGCCGAGATTATGATCATCTTTCTGGCAACCGTTTTTGGCTGGAACACCCCCCTGGCTCCCATTCAACTCTTGTGGCTAAACCTGGTCACGGATGGCGCCCCAGCCTTAGCACTCGGCACCGAGAAGGGCGACCCGGACATCATGCAACATCCCCCAAGACCGTCCGATGAGCCAATCATCAACAAATTCATGCTCAAAGGCATCATCGTCCAGACCATCGCCATCACCACCTCGACCCTGATTGCGTTCTTTGTTGGCGGCGGCGCGCATAAGGGAGCCCCCGTGGAAGCCCGCGTTCTCTCTGAGACCTTCGCCTTTGTGACCCTCTCGCTCTCCGAGCTCTTCCGCGCCTTCACCGCAAGGTCCGAGTTCTTCCCCCTCACCAAAATCGGCATCTTTGGCAACAAAAATATGAATTTTGCTGTTTTGGTCTCTGTAATGTTGGTGCTGATGGTCATTTATGTGCCCTTCCTGCAAACCGTCTTCGACACAACCGCGCTTCGGCTGGTCGACTGGGCAGAAATCCTGCCGCTGGTGCTCATCCCCTCCATCG
The DNA here is from genome assembly GCA_034927385.1 of Anaerolineaceae bacterium. GTDB lineage: Bacteria > Chloroflexota > Anaerolineae > Anaerolineales > Anaerolineaceae > Mesolinea. Next base: position 3,112 of record JAYFQB010000212.1, read on the forward strand.
CCGCGGAAGTGATGAAAATGCTGACGTACAAAAAGAACCAAGCCCGCCTGGCAAGCCAGGAAGAATAATCGACAACCACCCAACAGCCCCCTTCTCATAGGGGGCTGTTTTTAAACGCACCGATCATATTGCAGTCGTAGGTCAGGTTGCGCAGTTCAACCTTACAACGAAAACTAGAGTAGTAGGGTGCGTTCCGTTTTTGAACGCACCAATAATATAGCAGTCGTAGGTCAGGTTGCGCAGTTCAACCTGACGTCAGAAGCCTCTTTATGTCGAGAGTTTTTATTTGCTATCATTCGTGTTGTCAGGTTCAAGTGAAGAACCTGACCTACATACTGACGTACAAAAAGAACCAAGCCCGCTTGGCAAGCCAGGAAGAATAATCGACAACCATCCATCAGTAGTAGGGTGCGTTCCGTTTTTGAACGCACCAATCATATTGCAGTCGTAGGTCAGGTTGCGCAGTTCAACCTGACCTACAAAACCCTGGGTTTTTTGAGGGCATTGTTTACCCACATCCCTTTCCCCAACAATGAAATCTTCGCGGGTATAATTACCCCACTCAAAACCTCACCCTCAAGGAGCACCGCCTTGGCAGACCCAAAACACAACCACACCCAACGCAACGACCTCCACCGCGCCATCTGGAACATCGCCAACGACCTGCGCGGCGCCGTCGACGGCTGGGACTTCAAACAATACGTCCTCGGCATGCTCTTTTACCGCTATATCTCCGAGAACCTCTGCCAGTTCATCAACGCCAATGAGCACAAAGCTGGCTTAACCGATTTCGACTACGCCAATCTCTCCGACGCCGAAGCCGAAAACGTCCGTCAGGAAATGGTCACCACCAAGGGTTTCTTCATCCTCCCCAGCCAGCTCTTCCACAACGTCCGCAAACACGCCCCCCACGACCCCAACCTCAACATGACCCTCGCCCAAGCCTTCCGCAACATCGAAGCCTCATCCCAGGGCGCCGAAAGCGAAACAAAATTCAAAGGGCTCTTCGACGACATCGACGTCAACAGCAACAAGCTCGGCAGCACCGTAATCGAACGCAACAAGCGCCTGATCGCCCTCATGGACGGCATCGGCGAGATGTCCCTCGGCAGCTACCAAAACAACCACATCGACGCCTTCGGCGACGCCTACGAATACCTTATGACCATGTACGCCACCTACGCCGGCAAAAGCGGTGGCGAGTTCTTCACCCCCCAATACGTATCCGAACTGCTAACCCGCCTCACCCTCGTTGGCAAAACCGAGGTAAACAAAGTCTACGACCCTGCCTGCGGGTCCGGCTCGCTCTTGCTCAACTTCGCCAAAATCCTCGGCAAAGACCACGTCCGCCAGGGCTTCTTTGGGCAAGAAATCACCCTCACCACCGACAACCTCTGCCGTATCAACATGTTCCTCCACGATATCGGCTACGATCAGTTCGACATCGCCCTCGGCGACACCCTCCTCAACCCGCAGCACGAAAGCTTCGAACCCTTCGAAGCCATCGTCTCCAACCCGCCCTATTCCATCAAATGGCAGGGCGACGAAAACCCCCTGCTCATCAACGACCCGCGTTTCTCCCCCGCCGGCGTGCTGGCGCCCAAATCCAAAGCCGATATGGCGTTCATCATGCACTGCCTTGCCTGGCTCGCCACCAGCGGCACCGCCGCCATCGTCTGCTTCCCCGGCATCATGTACCGCGGAGGCGCCGAGCGTAAGATCCGCCAATATCTGGTGGATAACAACTACGTCGACTGCGTCATCCAGCTTCCCGCCAACCTCTTCTTTGGCACCAGCATCGCCACTTGCATCATGGTGCTCAAAAAGGCAAAACGCGACAACTACACCCTCTTCATCGACGCGTCTGAGATGTATGTCAAGGTGACCAACAACAACAACTTTAAATCCGAACACATTGAGCGCATCGTCGGGCTCTTTGCCGACCGCGCCGACGCCAAGCACCAAGCCCGCCTGGTTTCAAACAGCGAAGTGGCAGACCAAGACTACAACCTCTCCGTTTCCACCTATGTCGAAAAACAAGACACGCGCGAAGCAGTCGATATCGCTGAACTGAACGCCCAGATCCGCCAGGTTACCGCCAGGGTAAACGACCTGCGAACCCAGATCGACGCCATCATTGCTGAAATTGACCCCGAAAACGCCGCCCAGGAGCTGGACCAATGAGCCGTTTGGAAGAACTGCTCCAAACCCTCTGCCCGAATGGGGTGGAATTAATTCCTCTTGAACAAGTTGTAGATTATTCTCAACCCACTCCCTATATTGTCAAAACAACTCTTTAC
>JAYFQB010000188.1:0-9590 GCA_034927385.1 Anaerolineaceae bacterium
AACGTTCGCCAGCGGGATATTCGCCTTCAGGCAGGCTGGCCCTACCGACACCGCGGCAGCTACAAAGAAAAGCGGGTCCGGACGGTCATGCACAGCCAACCTTCCCGCAATCAGGCTTGAACTCAACAGCCTGACTGGGCGATGGGGCAGCGTTTTTGGGGCAAGCTCCGCCCGGGTCCGAATCAAAGCCGCGGCACCGTCCGCGTGTGCCGCCAGATCAAACGCGTTCCGCGGTTGTGCCACTGTTGAAGCCTGGTTGTATGCTTTTTCAGAGAGAGCCCTGCGGAACATGGCGTTGGGATTGTTCACCGCGTTGTTGCGGGCAATAGTTGGAAACACCCGCAGCACTTCACGCGGGAACTGGTGTTCGAACAAGTACCGCTGCAAGAGCAGAGCCGCCTGACCGGTTGGAGTAAGCCCTTCGGCGGCTTCATAATCCGCGTCGAGGCTGGCTCCAAGCAAGTTCAGCTCCTGCCCCGCGCCGACAATATCGGTTACCTTCTCCACGCCTACTACTGCCGCAACATCCACCATCCCTGAGCGAACTGCCTGCCAGGCAAGGTTCAACGCGGCTGCGCCGGATGCTTCCGCCGCTTCTGCTGTGACGCCTTCGGCTTGCCCTGCCAGCCCTGCCGCTTCGCAGACGAGCGAACCCAGGTTTGCCTGGTGTGAGGCACTCGCAGCCAGCATACTGCCAATATATATTGACTGAGGCTGCAGCCCTGCCGCGTCTTCACGCGCGGATCGCAACGCCCGCCCCGCCAGCTCGCGCAGTGAAAGATCCCAATATTCCGCTACTGGCAGCTGGCTGATTCCGACAATCACAACTTCAGGATAACCCGCCATATTAACCGGTCACAATCTCCCCGCGGTAACGGAGATAGGTGGCGTAGTCAATCCCGACCCGGTTGGATATGTAGTCCTGGGTGCTTCTTGCGCTGCCCCGGCGGTCCTTTAGCGCGCGGCGTACTTTTAGCACAAACGCGTCTGATCCGGCGCCGGAACCGTATGAAGTCATCAGGATCAGGTCACCTGTTTTTGCCTCGTCCAAAATTGCCGTCAAACCGATAATGGCTGCGCCGCTATAGGTGTTGCCGATGATGGGCGAGAGCAAACCTGCTTCGATCTGCTCATCTTTGAAGCCGAGCGACTTTGCCACCCTACGGGGGAACTTTTCATTGGGTTGATGGAAGACCGCGTAAGCAAAATCAGCTGGTTTCAGCCCGGATTCTTCCATAATTGTGTTTGCCGCAGTGGAGACATGTGTGAAATACGCCGGTTCACCGGTAAAACGCTGCCCATGCTCGGGGTAAATCGCATGCTGGCGCCGCCAAAAGTCGGGGGTATCCGTAACAAACGAGTAAACGGCTTCGATGCTGACCAGTGAGTCCTGCTGGGGACCGATGATGTAAGCCGCGCCGCCGGACGCCGCGGTATATTCCAGCGCGTCGCCAGGTTTCCCCTGGGCGGTATCCATACCGATTGCCATGGCATAATCCGCCATGCCGGACCCAACCATGCCAATCGCCGCCACCATAGCTTCAGTGCCAGCCTTACAGGCAAACTCCCAGTCGCCCGCGCTGACACTGCCCGAAGCACCGATCGCCTCCGCGACAACTGTGCCGCTGGGTTTGACCGCGTATGGGTGCGATTCGGACCCAACCCAAACCGCCCTTAATTCCTCCGGCGAAATCGCGGCACGTTTCAGGGCGTTGCGAGCTGCCTCGATGGACATGGTGATGACGTCCTCATCCAGCCCCGCCACCGCTTTTTCGGTCACAGGTAGACCGTCCTCATTCCCGCCCCAAATTCGGGCAATCTCGACTCCGGGCAACCGGTAACGTGGGACGTATGCGCCATAGCCGGAGATGCCGACCTTGCGTTTTGGAATTAAGAGTTTCCCTTTTTCCATTTCATGATTGTGGGTTGTTTCCATGGTCACTTCCATTCCATTGATTAAGGATACGTGTTGCTTCGCTCAGCGTGATCTTGCCAACGGCGGTCAGCTCCCGCGCGAGAGGCTCAACCTGCTCATCAGTCGCGCCTGCCGCCAACGCGACCTGGCGGGCATGCAGGGTCATATGCCCTTTTTGAATACCTTCTGTGGCTAATGCCCGCAGCGCGGCGAGATTCTGCGCCAAACCGACCGAGGCGATGATCTCACCCAGGTCCGAGGCGTGCTCGACACCCATCAGTTTGAGGTTCGTTTTGGCGGCAGGGTGAACACGTGTCGCGCCGCCAACAATGCCGATTGCCAGGGGCAAAGTCAGGCTGCCCTTCAGGCTGCCATCTTCGCCGGCGGTCCAGGTGCTCAGGCTCGAATAGTGATCGCCGCGTGCCGCGTAGGCATGCGCCCCGGCTTCCACTGCTCGCCAGTCGTTACCGGTCGCCAGCAACACGGCATCCACCCCGTTCATAATGCCCTTGTTGTGTGTGGCGGCACGGTATGGATCCGCTTCAGCAAAAGCCCAGGCTTCGATCACGCCGTCCCGCGCCTGTTCCCCGCCGAAGCCCTCAAAGGCGAGCTTCTCAAGCGAAAGGCTGACCTCGGCGGTTGCCAGCCGGCGGTCGGAAAGGTTGCTGAGGATCCGCAGGTGTGCCCTCGCGCCGGTTAGTGCTGCCAACAGGGGGGCGAGGCTCTCCACCGCGGTGTTGACCATATTCGCGCCCATCGCGTCTGCCGCGTCCAGGATCAGGTGCACAACCAGAAAGGACCCGATCGGGGATTGTTCGATCCGCCGTACTTCCAGCTCGCGAACGCCGCCGCCATGCCGGGTCAGTCCCGGGTTCAGGGCACGGACCTGTTCGAGCAGCTCAGGTTTATGGCTCTCGATCAGGCTCCGCGCGGTGTTGAGATCTACCAGGTCGAGCAGTTGCACCTGCCCGATCATCTCCTGGGAGTGCATCCAGGCTTTGAAGCCACCGGGCTGTGCCAGCTTTGCCATGTATGAAACCGCAGCCACCACGGAAGGCTCCTCCACCACCATCGGCACCAAAACCGGCTTGCCGTTCACGATGAAGTTTTGGGCAATCCCCAGCGGCAAACTGAAGAGCCCAACCGCATTCTCAATCATATGATCGGCGGTTTCGAAGCTCAACCCCGCAGAAGGCAGCCAGGTTTCCAGGTCCTCCGCTTTAAGATTGCTGTTCTGCAGGAGGAACTCATGACGCTCAGCCAGAGTCATTTTGTAGAATTTTTTCGTCATCACAAGTCCATTGTACTGAAATCCACCCTAATATAGTACCCAAAGCCTATAAAAAACTCTCAAAAGTCAGCATCTCCGGACAATCAGTTCGTACAATCAATGGAGAATGCAGCATCCCCCCTGTATACTAAGGAAGATTACCGAAAGAAGGTGAAGATTGGAAGGTTCTGACTCATTGCTTTATGACATTCTGATTATTGGCGGTGGACCAGCCGGAGCGACCGCTGGCATTTACGCCGCTCGAGCCGGGCTAAAAGTGGGTATCCTTGATAAAGGGCTGACCACAGGCGCGCTTGGCACCACCAGCAAGATTGCCAACTACCCAGGGGTGGATGGTGAAATTGACGGCTCAGAGCTGCTCCAGGTGATGCGTAAGCAAGCCCTGGGGTTTGGCGCGGAATTCATCAACGACAAAGCGATTGGCAGTGACCTCTCAAGCAATCCAAAAGCCGTTTTTGGCAACTTTGGGGTCTATTCCGCCCGTGCGGTGATCATCGCAACCGGCTCGATGGGGCGAACCAACCTGATCAAAGGAGAAGCGGAGTTATTGGGGCGCGGCGTTTCTTACTGCGCCGTCTGTGACGCGGCTTTCTTCAAGGGGAAAGATCTGGCAGTGGTCGGCAAGAGTGATGAGGCGATCGAAGAAGCCCTCTACCTGACCCGCTTTGCCAACAAACTGCATTTCTTCTCGCCCAGCGACCAGATCAACGTTTTACCTGAAACCCTGGCGGAGCTCACCGAAAAAGAAAACGTCATAATGCATCCAGGCAGCGTGGTCCGGGAGATTTGCGGCGAGCACAAGGTGGAATGCCTGAAGTTTTCAACTCGCGGCAGCAAGGACGAAGAAAGCCTGCCCGTGGAAGGCGCGTTCGTCTACCTTCAGGGAGGTAAGCCAATTACCGACTTTGTGGTGGGGCAGCTCGAAATCAGCGAGGAAGGCTGCTTGCAGGTGGACCGTGAGAACCAGACGGCAATCCCGGGTGTCTACGCGGTTGGAGACGTGTTGTGTTCGCATGTGAAGCAGGCGATAATCGCCGCCTCAGACGGCGCGATCGCGGCAATTTCAGCGGAAAAGTGGCTGCGAGGAAAAAACCGCTACCGCACCGATTGGGGCAGTTAATTTCCGCTGGCAACCCGGTTGAACAACAGGCGCGTCATCCATTACAATTCGTATAGGAAGACAAAACCCGTGAAAGAACAAAAGCCACGATCCACTCCGGCAAAACTGCGTCCGCACCACGCGCTTTGTGCCATATTCTTCGAAGGCAAGGGTTACAGCCCTTCGTTCGTGGAGAATATGACCGCTTTTCTCAGCATGCCCGACCAGGGGATCATGCTCACGAGCAGTTGCGACGCCCTGTGCCAGGCATGTCCGAACATGCTCAACAATCACTGTGTTGACGAAGCAAAATCTTTGCTGTTTGATCAACGCGTGTTACACCTTACCCGGGGGCGTCTTCAACAAGGCGAAACCACCACCCTGCGCGATCTCTGCGCGATGGTTTACGAAGACATCCTTCTGACTGGGCTGCTCGCGGCGGTTTGCGGCGAGTGCGAATGGGCGTCACTTTGCCAAACCAAATGGCAGCACGGCGAAGTCAACCCCGCGCTGCTCCAGCCGGATCGCCCTGGCAGCTAACCGGGCTTTTTATCTGATCAACCATTGGAGGAACTATGACCACCACCCCAACATCTAAAAACGACACCCCTGAAGGTAAAAAACGCGCCCAATTGGAACAAAATGCCAGAAATGGTGCAACCTACTTTTTCTGGATCGCTTTTTTCTCGATCTTTAATCAGGTCATGGATATCGTCAGCGTCAAACGCAGCTTCGTTTTTGGGTTGGGCGTCCCGCAATACGTTGGGCTCTTACTGGCAGCTCCCAACCCCACTCTGATTTGGGGTATCATCATCGTTCTCGCGGCAATATTTGTGGTTTTTGGAATCTTTGCTCGGCGCGGCAACCTCCTTCTGTACGCGATTGGCATTGTTTTCTACCTGGCAGACCTGGTTTTTTCAATCGTTGTCGGCGACATCGTCAGTGCGGTTGTGCATGTGGTTCTGGTGGTGCTCCTGGTTATGGGGTTAATCGCGACAATCAAGCTTAATAACGCTTCACCTGAGGCGTGATAATACACGGACCAGACATCGAATCTGCCGGGTTGGGACGTTCTACAACCCGACCTTAGTTAACCATTTATTAACATTTATAGTAAAATAAACATCCTTAATCAAGTGGAAACAGGATGACAGAGATACCATTACTTGAAATTTTCCTGAGGCTGGCAGCCGCTTTGGTTGCTGGCGGGATCATCGGCTATGAACGCGAGCGCGACAGCCAGCCCGCCGGCTTGCGCACGCACATGATCCTCGCCCTGGGTGCCGCTCTGGTGATGATCCTTTCCGTCAATATCGGTATAAAATATGGCTCTGACCCTTCCCGCCTGGCGGCTCAGGTCGTTTCGGGCATCGGCTTCCTTGGCGCGGGGGCAATCCTGCGCTTCGGGTTTAACGTTAAAGGTCTCACCACCGCCTCGACCCTCTGGACCACCGCCATGGTGGGCATGGCAATCGGTTACGGTTACTACCTGGTTTCGTTGTTTGCGGTTGTCATCATGATTATCGTGCTGACTCTCGTGGAACGGTTTGAAAAGAAGTTTGTGCGGGTGAATGTGATCCGCACGGTCGTGGTAGATGTGCACGAACGCGAAGGCATTCTGCGTGAGGTCCGAAAAACCATCTCAAAAATGGCAGACGCCCTCCTCGCGTTTAGCGTTCAGAAAAGCGTTAAAAACAAACACATGCGGCTTGAAATCGTGGCGCGTTTTAATCGCAATGAAAAACTTGAGGATATGCTGGAAGTCATTTCCTCCATCGAAGGTGTAAAGGGCATTAAAATCGAGTAGACCTCAACGAAGTGACGGGGGAGATTGATGTATACTTTTTATCATCATGCCGGATCTGAAAAGTCTTTTAGCAAGTTATGACCTTGCTTTTACACGCGATATCGCCGAGCTCTGGGGAGTCGAACTTCACACGGCGGAAAAACGCGCGGCTTGGCTTGAGCTCGCCAACGCAATGACCTCTGATCCTCTTTTCGAAGAGGTGATTGCCTCCCTGCCCTCAACCTCCCTTGCGGCGCTAAATGAGCTTTGCAATCAAAACGGCAAAATGGCATGGCAAGCCTTTGAGCACTCCTTTGGCGAGCTTCGTCCGATGGGTCCCGCCCGTAGAAAGCGCGAGAAACCCCACCGCTTTCCACAAAACACTGCCGAGAGGCTCTGGTATATGGGGTTGGTCGGGCGTGCTACCCTGCTGGAAAACCAGGAGTTGAGCGAGTTCGCATATATCCCGGAGGAGTTCCTTGGACGGCTGCAAAATGCCGAAATAACGGTCCCTGCCGGGCCTGCTCCCCGTCAACTTCCTGCCTGGGCAAGCGCGAAAGTGATTGCTAACCCGCCCCGGGAAGACCAAATTTTGGATGACCTCTGTACGCTGTTTGCCGCGCTGCGCATGGATTTCACGCAAAATCTGCCGCACCTGAGTGCCCAAAATTCGGGGTATTGGCAGCTTTTGTTAACCCTGGCGAAAGCCCTCGGCTTGCTCGACAAGAAGGATCAGCCCAACGAAGACGCGCGTGTCCTGCTCGAAAAGCCCCGCGGAGAAGCCTTAAAGTGGACGGCGCATAATTGGGCGCAAAACCCTGGTTTTGATGAACTCTGCCTGATGCCGCAGCTTCGCTGCGAAGGAAACTGGCAGCATTCTCCAATCGCTCCTCGCCTGAAGGTGCTTGACCTTCTTGCGAAACTTCCAACCGAGACCTGGTTTAAAATGGAGGATTTCACGGATGAAATCTTCCGCCATCAACCGGATTTTTTGCGCGGCGGAACGGATTACAACACCTGGATCATCAGCAGCACCGGTCCTGACGCTCGTTTGCTGCATGGTTTTGAGCATTGGCAGGACGTTGAGGGGCAATACGTTCGCTTTCTGATAGCCGACTTGCTCGTGTTGTTCGGTTTGGCACAAACTGGTCAGGTTGCGGAGCAGCCCGAAAGCCAAACATTCCGGCTTACACCTTGGTTTGGGCAGGTTCTTGGCTCAGAAGCCCCGTTTGAGCTTCCGGAGGAGAGTCAGCCGGTTCTGGTGGGCAGTGATGGCAGGCTTGAGATGCCGCCCCTCGTGCCGCGTTTCGCGCGGTATCAACTCTCGCGTTTCACGGAATGGCGCCGGCTGGGTTCGGACCGCTTCACCTATCAACTCACACCTGCATCGCTGCAAGCAGCAGCAGAACAAGGTCTGGAGCTCAAACACCTGCGCAGCTTGCTGCGAAAGTATGGCAAACCGGGCATTCCACCCGCGCTCCAGAAGGCGCTTTCGCGTTGGGAGAGCCATGGTCGGGAAGCTCGGATTGAACCGTTGTTGGTGCTGAGCCTGGCAGAGCCTGAGCTGCTCGATCAATTGCGCGAGTCAAGAGCCTCTGGCTGCCTTGGGGAGACCCTCGGCGCCGCCGCGGTCGTGGTTAAGCCCGGCTGTGAGGCAAGGGTCAGAGCGGCGCTGGGTGAGATGGGCATCCTAACCGACTTACCGGGAGAGGATGAATGATTTCGACGAAACCCGGAATTTTTGAAAAGTTGCTGCGGTTTAGCTTCCTTGTTGCAGGCGCGGCAGGTTTCTTGCGCCTGTATGGCGCCATACAGCAATATCCCGACATCCTGAATTTCAGCCAACACGCCTGGCTGCCGATCTACCTGGCGGCGGCGGGGAGCTTGATGGGGCTGCTCAACCTGGCTATCCGGATTATGCTCGGTCGAAATTACAAGGCGGCTGCTTGGCTGCCTTGGGCGGGCGTTTTGATGAACATTGCTGCCTACTGGCTGGAACGCCTTTTGCTTTGGGCGCCTGAACAACGCGGCACAAACGCGCTTTGGTCCATTGGCGTGCATGCCACCTGGCTGCTATTGGCGGGGCTGAGCCGCCTGCAAATGAAATGGAGAAACAATGAACAGGAATAATCAGGAAATTGAGGCTAAATTCCTTATTTCCAACCTTCCAGCCCTGTTGGTAAAGCTCAAGCAGCTCGGCGCTGTTGAAATCCGTCCACGCGTGCTGGAAACCAACCTCCGTTTCGACACTCCCGAAGGGAGATTGAGCCAGAGTGCCCAGGTGCTGCGCCTTAGGCAGGACGACCAGGCAATCCTGACGGTTAAAAATTCGGGCGAAATTGTGGATGGAGTCATCACCAGAACCGAGCTCGAGGTAGTTGTCGGCAGCTTTGAGTCAGCGCGTGCGATCCTTGAAGCGCTGGGCTTTAAGGTTTATTTGACGTATGAAAAATACCGCCAGAACTTTAACTTGAACCATCTTGTGGCGTCTGTGGACGAAATGCCTTACGGAAATTTCATCGAGCTCGAAGGTTCAAGCGCCGAGCATGTCAGGGAGACTGCCAGTTTGCTCGGGTTGGACTGGGAGCAGCGCATCAACCTCAGCTATACCGCGCTATTGTCCGTATATAACCAGAATACTGGTCATGCCTTCCAGGACCTGAGTTTTGGCGTTTTCGCCGGTGTAAAAGTAGCCCCCGCGGAGCTCGGGCTTTCTTACGCGGATGTTGTGTAGGCGGATGAGTTAGATCGAATTGACGCGCCAAAACATGCTGGCTTGGGGGCGCTAAGCGGCTCACCACTTCTCAAACCGGACGATCTCACTCAGTGGTTTGCGTGGTCTCGCGGCGGGCTGTTCCGCTTGATAACCGACCGGAATGACCCCCAATACAAATTTATCTTCCGGAATCCCCAACACAGGCTTAATTTCTGACTGAACAAAGAACCCGACCCAACAGGTCCCCAACCCCTGCGCGTCCGCTTCGAGCAGAATGTACCCGGCGGCAATTGCCGTATCGCGGATGGCACGTTTGAGCTCCCATTGAGGGCTGGTTTCGTCGAGGCATAAGCCAGGCTTGATCTCCACCCGTTCAGCCATATCCGCCACTGCCACAATAAAAACCGGCGCGCTCATCATCCAGCTCTGCTCATGGCAAACTTCCATCACTGCCCGGCGCCGCTGTTCGTCCTGGACCACGATAAAGGTCCAAGGCTGTTTGTTGTTTCCAGATGGAGCCAGCCTGGCGGCTTCGAGCACGATCTGAAGCTTATCGGGGTCGATAAGTTTGTCTGTAAACTTTCGGATGCTTCTGCGATGTTGGATAGAGTCGATCATTTTCACCTGCCTCACTAATAGTTTATCCGAAAACCTGTCGACTATCTTGCGGATCGTGCCCACTCACCGCACAAAACCCAAACCACCTGCCCACAACCGCTTCCAATTGCCCATAGATTTTTCTTTTGGGATAAAATAAAGGCATGGTTTGACATGCGCGAGATT
>JAYFQB010000175.1:0-2783 GCA_034927385.1 Anaerolineaceae bacterium
AAGGAAGCAGAATTTAGGATTACCCCAACTTTAAATGAAGTTGAACTACTCATCAACGCTGGAGTCGATGCGATTGCTATAGATGGTACTAAGCGAAGTCGGTTTGACCAGTTAACCCTGGAGGATTTTATCAAGGCAATAAAATCTCGTTGGACCGTGCCTATCATCGCAGATGTGTCAACTCTGGAAGAGGGTTTGGAAGCGTGGAAATATGGCGCAGATATGATTGGCACCACCTTATCAGGCTATACCAGTTATTCAAAACACCCAATCAAATTTGGAGAGCTGCCGCTCCCAGAGCCTGATTACGAACTTATCTCTGAACTGAGAAAAAATGGGGTGCGTTATGTGGTGGCTGAAGGTCGAATTAACAATGGTTTCAAGATGCATTTGGCTTTGAATGCGGGCGCCCATTGCGTGGTGATTGGAACATCCATTTCGGAACCAAAGAAAATTGTAACAACGATATTACTCGAAAAAAACACATGAGGAGATTTATATGAAAGCTTGGCAAAACTATTTTGAAATCATGAAAGGAGTTGTTGAAAAGGCGCAAATAAGTCAGGGTGACGCAATCATTGCAGCCTCTGATGTGTTGGCGGAGTGTACCATCCAAGGTGGGATTATCCATCTATTTGGTTCAGGACATTCAGGCTTGATAACCGAAGATGTCTTCTGGAGAGCTGCAACTCTCGCCAATGTCCATGCCATATTTGAATCAAGCGTCGCAGGAATCAATGAAATCACTAAGACCAGTAAAATCGAGAAACTGGAGGGTATCGGCAACATTATAGTTGCTTATAATCGTGTCGCGCCGCCTGATGTGATGATATGTATATCAAATTCTGGCAACAACGCAGTCACGATTGATGTGGCAATAGCCGCAAGAAATCTGGGTGTTAAAGTGATTGCAATAACCAACCCAACGTATGCCGATGAACTCACGACTCACCACAGTTCGGGAAAAAAACTGAAAGATGTAGCGGATTTGGTGATTGATAATTGCTCACTTTATGGTGATGCAGCGGTGGAGTTACCGGGTTTTCCACAAAAAGTTGGCGCCACATCAACTATCCCTGTTGCTTTTATACTCCCAGCGTTATTGGTCCAGACATGTGAAAATGTTCTCGCTGCTGGTCATACCCCAGATGTTTATTACAATGGTCATCTGGCTTATGAAGACACCCGTATAAAAGAACACAACGATAATTTGGTGGATAAATATTTCTATCGTATCCGAAATTTATAAATTGACTGGAGATAAATGAACGAACTAAAGGTATTAACTGTATGTGGTGCAGGCGTGGGGACTTCTACACTATTACGAATGAACATCAACGAGACTATCAAGTCATTCAACATTGGGATACCCTTCAAAGTTGAAAATACAAGTCTAACGAGAGCCAAAGGCACTCGTTGTGATCTAATTGTAACCTTTGCAAGCTTTGAAACTGATGCTAGAAAGTTATGTGAGGAAGTGATAGTCATCAATAGTTTAATGGATAAACAGGAGCTAAAGCAAAAGATCGGTGAGTTCCTGCAAAAAAAACAAATTAGTTAACCAAAAATCGGAGGAGCAATGGAAATCTTTAACACGATTGTCAGTTTTATTACGAAATATATCTTTAACCAACCCTTCATTCTATTAAGCCTGGTGGCTTTCGTTGGTCTGATCCTTCAAAAAAAGAGCTTTCAGGATACGCTCACGGGGACTATAAAAACTGGGATAGGCTACCTAATTCTCTCTCAGGGGACATCATTATTGGCGGGTGTTGTATTTCCAATCGCCGCCATCCTTGGCAAGATTTTTAATGTTGAAGCAACCTCAACTGGGATGGGAACCGACGCGTTTACACAATTGTGGGGTTCATCTATCGCAATCATCATGGTTCTAGGTTTCATTGTTAATTTAATTCTTGCAAGATTCACCAAATGGAAGTATGTCTATCTGACAGCACATCAAACCTACTACATTACATTTGTTTACCTCGCTCTAGTGATTGAAGTAATTCCTAATCCAAACAAAGTGGCATTGATGTTGGCGGGTGGCTTGCTCCTTGGTCTCTACTGCACGTTATCACCTGCTTTGGTTCAGCCCTTCATGCGCAAAGTCACTGGCACGAATGATATTGCGTATGGACATACCACTTCCTTTGGTGTAATAGTGGGAGCCTTAGCGGGAAAATTGTTCAAAAACAAATCTGATGAGACCTCTGAATCCATGAAAATACCTGAGAAACTTTCTTTCCTCAAGGATATAACTGTCTCAACCGCTATTGTCATGGTTTTACTGTATGTTTTAGGGGTTGCGATAGCTGGACCAGCCTGGGTTCAGGAGAATATTAGCAATGGAACAGAACCTTTCCTCTACGCGTTATCTCAAGGTGCCTTATTTGGAGTTGGAATCACGATCGTACTGACAGGTGTCAGCATGATGATCGCTGAGATTACCGAAGCATTCAAAGGTATTGCTGATAAGGTTGTTCCTAATGCGGTTCCCGCGCTTGATTGCCCTGTTGTCTTCAACTATGCTCCTACAGCTGTTATGATAGGCTTCTTAAGTTGTCTTGGCACTGTGATGCTTTGTGTCGTGATTTTTGGCGCGATCGGCTTTTATGCCTTGACACCGCCAGTGATTACATGCTTTTTTGGCGGAGGTCCTGCCGGTGTGTTCGGCAATTCTACTGGCGGATGGAGAGGTGCCGTAATCGCGGGTATTGTGGCAGGCTTATTACTATCTTTTGGACAAGCCCTTACCGTCCGAAGCCTTCAAAATACAGTGG
>JAYFQB010000112.1:0-7398 GCA_034927385.1 Anaerolineaceae bacterium
AAGATGTCCGTTTCGAGAGGGTAACATGGAGCGCTCCATTTCCTCCCCCCATTTCTCTCCATTCGCGAAGGCAAAAGGTTCCAGGCGCAATCCGAGAAACGAGGCTGTCGATTATCAGGAAATTCGGCTTTCATTTGACACCCAAAGGGTTCAAACAGCGAAAACGCCGGAACCGATAGAAGCCATCCTGCTGAATGCGACATACACCCAGGAAATGAGTTATCAGCCTACTGTACCTGTCAGCCTAAAATCGGTTGACTCTGAAATCTACTTTGAGAATACGCTTGCTACTCGCGTCGGACGGATGGACTTTCGAAAGACTCAGGCAATTATGTTGTTTACGATATCAACAATGGGTCTGGTCATTGGAATTTTGATCTCTTTCATCCTCTAAATCCATCCACGAAAACGAAGTGATTGAGTCTTTAACCAGCTCAATCACTTTTTCATTGCTCCATGCTGGGTCGATCGAAAGAATTTGCAGCCTCTCAATATGCGAGACAGCTTCTCCGGGCTTTAATTCGGTCCAGGGGCTTAACCCCTCCAGTTCCAGCAGGAATGGGTCAAAATATACTTCAACATTGCTGCCCTGATCCGGGAAATCGGCGGCAGACATAGAAGCACGAAGAAAATCAAAAGTTTTTATAACAAGGTTATTCTCCAGGCGATATGCCAGCCACGGCATCGATAGGAAAGTCCCAACTTTCTGTTTTGATTGAGCTCGGGGTTGATGAAGCTCCACCCACCCAGACCGCCAGACATAAGCCGGATCCGAAAAGTCGGTATAGTCCCAGGTGTTTAGCCGGCCACTGGCACATAGAGTCTCTTCAGGCGTCGAGGCTTTTGATAGCGGCATAAAGCCCACACCGCCCGGAGCCAGCGAGGTGATCCCCCAGGAAGCTGTGCGGAGGACCTCTCCACCCAGATTTCGCACCTGATTAACCAACTCAAAACCTTTTCCTTTATTGGCTACGCGCATAATTAGGGTTTTTTCGACTTCCGGCTTCAAACAAACCTTAAAAACAACTTCCTTCGGGGAAATGACTTCCGCTCTAACAGGAAGATTATCCGGTATGTACGAGTCCACCAGGTCTTCCGGAGCATACCAAACCCTGTGCCCACCGTACACTCGCCACTGATCGCCGCCGGTTTTGCCAACCTGCGCCTCAAAAAGCTTTAACAAGTTGATGCCGTTTCCTTTGCTGAGATGAACGACCCGAGGTCCAACATCGGCGGTTGCAATCATCCTGCAATCGCCTGATTCAATTTGATAACAATCCTGCCAACCCTGATATGGTAATCGTTCCATTTATTCTCACAAACCGAATCGTAGTCATCGGAATTTTCATGTATAATTTACCCATAATTAGGAAAAAAAGAGGAATTTTTATGGGTTCAGGGAATTATAATGCCTGGAAGTCGTACTGGGCAAACCTCGAGATCACACCTTCCGATCTTAATCAGTTGGCAAACTATCTGTTCGAAAAAGAAGAACCATTGAGCATCGATGGTCTGATTCAGGTCTTAACAGATAACCGCCTGAAGGAACGTGAAGCTGAGAAAAAGTCCAAACTGGACGAAGCTGGCGAATTGTATCTCCCCGGCAATGCCTACGAAATTGGCACAAAGCTCCGCTTCCCCGAATTCGATTGGAAACAAGGTTCCGTGATCTCAAATCATCCGGGGCAAAACACGGCTCTCGGAGACTTTACTGTCACAGACGTTGCGTTCGAAGATGGCACCCGCCAATCCTTTGCCACGAACCTCCTCAACCACGCGTTGAACACCAAAACCTATAAAAACCCCGATGATGTCGAGGAGGATCCGGCTGAAATCAACAGCCTTTTTGCCTCTACTCTGCGTACCAAGCTCCGCAAGGCTCTCGAAAAGCAAACCGAGGTTGTCCGCATTGCCGACACATGGTTCCCGCGATCTCTGCTCATCGACATCAGCAAAGGTTACCTCAACCTCGCCGAAGCGATTCTCGACGCGCATGAAGGCGGACCGCTGGGAATTGAGCTCTTGATGAAAGAGCTTGAACTCACCAATGAGTCGCAGAACCTGAAACTCCTCGAATTCTCGCTGAACTATGCCCTCCAGGAAGACCCTCGGTTTGACGAAGTTGGGACAACCGGCGAGATCGCCTGGTTCCTGAAGCGGCTTGAGCCCGAAGCAGTGCTTGAACCGCCCGTGTACATTCGTTCGAACACCATTGTTCCGCTTGCGGATGACCTGGACGAAGAATCCTTCAAACTTCTTTACGATCTTGATGATGAGCTATCGTTCACCAATGATGAGATTAACGAAGTTGACCAGGAAGATACGGCCACAATTACCCTCACCTATCCCCATTGGCGCAGCGGAAGCATTCCAGTTACCCCAAATTCAAACCGCGTCTTGCCTTCAGCTCTCGAATCTGAAAATGTCAAAATCACCTTCATCGACAAACAAACTCAACAGCCAATTTCCGCTTGGGTGGTGCGCCCGCATAATTATGTGATCGGCTTGCGGGACTGGTACGAGCAGCAAAACCTCATCCCAGGCAGCCGAATCGAGATCAGCAAAACAAAGCACCCAAGCACCATGCTCATTTCATCGGAAAAAAAGCGCTCCAATAAGGAGTGGATAAAGACTGTCCTCGTTGGCGCTGATGGCGGTTTGGTCTTTGCCCTGCTGCGCCAGCCTGTTTATGCCGGCTTCAACGAACGCATGGCGATTGCTATCACAGACCAGGAAGGTATCGATAAAATCTGGCAGAACCGCTTGGGTAGAACCACTCCATTAAAATCAGATGTTTTCCGTATGATGAATGAGCTCGCAAAGCTAAACAGCCAGCACCATGTTCATTTCGTTGACCTCTACGCCGCGATCAACGTTATCAGGCGAACTCCACCGATGGAATTGCTCGAGGCGCTTTCTGCAAATCCGGAAATCATCCATGTTGGCGATCATTATTACCACATGGCAGATCAAGGAAAGGAATAAACCGTATGTTGAGTAAGGCTAGCCTCATAAAACCCGTTCTGACCACTAAATTCCACGTGGACCTTGATTGGTGGAAATCGCAGGACCGGAACTGGCGTAACTCATTGGTCACATTTATGTGCCCTGCTCACCAGGAAATTTTCTCAGCATCCACGGACGATGAAGAAATGGACCTCGTTGACCCCGAAACAGGCGTGGTAACCCGCGGCGATGGATTGATTCAAACCCTGATTGACCACTGTGCAAAACAGGCGGACTTCATCTCTTTGAACGCCCCATTGGTTGATACCATCTTCAAGGTCTTCATTGTCAATCACAACGAACCCCTGAGCTCCATCGAGTTGGAGGAGCGGGTTGGCAAACCGGCTGAGACAATCCTGCGTACGATCGGAACAACTCGTGTTTATAAAGGTATCCGACCTGCTTGATCCTTTTGGAAAAAGAGTATAATCATCTCCCGTTCGCTCCTGTAGCTCAATGGAAAGAGCACCAGTCTTCTAAACTGTTGGTTGCGCGTTCGAGTCGCGCCAGGGGCATTTGTTTACCAATACCTTATATTTTCTAGTGCTTCACGTTCGTTTCTTGGGGGATAATGAAAAGTAATAGGAGAAAGGACAAAAATGAGTCTATTTAAACGATGGTTGGTATTCATGTTGGCGCTTTTTGTGGCGGCATGGTTGGTGCCCGGCATTCACGTGGAAAGCGATGCCTGGGTTGTATACGCGGTTACAGCCGCGATTCTCGCGTTATTGAACGCAATCCTTCTTCCGGTTCTAAAGACGCTCTCCTGTGGGCTGATTATTCTCACCTTGGGATTGTTCAGCCTCGTACTCAACGCGGCGATGTTCATGCTTTCCTCTCAAATGGCGCAGAGCATGTTTAACGTTGGCTATGTGGTCGATGACTTCTGGGCTGCCTTATTAGGCTCATTGATCGTGAGCGTTGTATCGATGCTGTTCTCGTCCGATGACAAAAAGAAGAATAACAACGATTAAACGCATTTTCGCTCAAACTATTCGACAACTCGCACTCGACATCACACTTGATCGCCGAAAAACCGGAGGGCGGGATCTTCAGAATCATCAATATGGCGCTTTACAAGGCGTTTTTGAATAAGTCTAACTATTTATATGAGGAGGAGTAAAGATGGAAGACGATGAATTAACCTATGACGAAGTAATTCAAATTTACAAAGACCTGATGCAGGAGAAGCCAGTGTCGGTACCGGGTGAAAAAGCCAGGAAGTATGCGGAGAAGCTTCGTAAGGAGATGGACGACATCATCATAGCCGGTCATTTCTTTGACATTCCAAGTGAGTGGTGACATGGCGTGGGACGAGTCGAAACACCCAAGGGCACCGTCCGGGTCCAAAGCCGGAGCGCAGCTTACGGACTAAGACAGTGTCCAGAAAGCTGGCAGGGCGGCGGAGGAAGCCGCAGGGGTCATTGTCAGTTGGCGAAAAGCGTCCGGTGACGAGGAGCTCGCACGGAGGTTTTTGGAAGCTCGGACACTGGACTGTTTTGACTGTTACCTTCCCGATTTCTATTCCAAATTTGGTTTTGTGGAATATAAGCGGGAGCCTAACTGGGTGCCGGGGGAGGCTGATGTGGTGTATATGCGATTGGAGGATAAATGACAAGCAGTAAGTACAAAAAACCGGAGAATTGGGAAGCGCGTTGGGAGGGAATGACAAAAGAGGAGATAACGGCTGCATATAGAGAGCACGACTTTGCGATGTTGAACATGATGCAGAAGTTTACCGATGAGGAATTGGCTGAATTAGGCATGACCCCCAAGGACATCGAGGAGTACCGCGCTTTCGTAAAGATGGATGATGAGAGGTAAAAATGAAGAACCCAATACCGGAGAAAAACATGCGGATAGTCGGGGAGTTGGACGGAGAGCCGGCTTCGTATTTAACCGGAAGCCCGACAGTGAAACCGGGGGGTGGTTGATGCAGTCCACCCCCTCGCTTCGCGATGCCCCCTCCACGGAGGGGGTTGGGTCGACTTTCACTCCCTCGTTCGCTGCGCTCACGGACCCCCGCTGAAGAGTTGTAGGTCAGGTTGCGCCTTCCAACCTGACACCAGAAGTTTGAAGGCAGTTTTTTGTGTCAAGGCAAGCAGTTTTTTGTGTCAAGGCAGTTTTTGTTTGCTTAATCAACAACATGTGATAAAATACCGTCTGTTAAATTCAGGAATAAGCCTGAAACCAACCTTCCACTCCTGCCCGCCCACGGCATCAGGCAGGAGCAAACCCGAGGAAAGGAGCCTCGACACGTATGCACAATTATGAACTCATCTTTATTCTCCAGGCTGATCTGGACGAAGCATCTCTAAACACCGCTGTGGATAATGTGGAAACCCTCATTAAGAACAACGGTGGTGAGATCGCCAAGATCGATCGCTGGGGCAAGCGCAAGCTGGCTTACCCCATTAACAAGACCAATGAAGGCTACTATGTATTCGTGGACTTCACCTACAAACCCGAAGAAGTTGCAGTCCTCAAGCGCGCTTTAGGCTACAACGAACAGGTTCTGCGGCACATCGTTGTCCGCAAAGCATAACAGGAGTTAACATGACTGAAAGCAGATTCTCAGACCGCGGTGAACGCTCCCAAAACGGTGAACGTGGCGAACGACCCCGCCGCTTTGTTTCCCGCCCAAAGTTTTGTCAGTTCTGTTCTGACAAGAACCTTGTCATCGATTACAAAAATGTCGATTTAATGTCTCGTTATATTAATGAGACCGGTAAGATCCGCCCCCGACGCCAGACTGGCGCCTGTGCTAAACACCAACGTGAAGTTGCCAAGGCTGTCAAGAATGCCCGTCATATAGCCTTGCTTCCTTTCGAGGGTGATTTCTGGACCGAAAACAATTAGGTCGGGTGATAAAGTATGGCAAAAAAGACAGAGAGCCCAAAGCTTGTAACCAATAAGCACATTGCTCGTAAAGAACGCGAAGAAAAACAAGTCAAGTCCGCCTTAATCGGCACTGGCATCGTAATCGGACTTGCACTGATTTTGTTGGCTTATGTTCTGGTCGACAATTTCATCGTCCAGCCAAACAAAGTCGTTGCTCGTGTAGGGGAAGCCGAGATCAAAGCGGGTGATTTTGAATCAAATGTCACTTATTCCCGTCTGAACATGCTCTCCACAGCCAGTAATTACGCCTACTACGCACAACTCTTCGGAGATTCAGGCAGTCAGTTCAAATCCGCAGCGATTCAACTCGTTGCTCAATTGAACGACACACAACTGGTCGGGGAAAACGTCCTAAACCAAATGATCGACGATCAGCTCATCCGTGAAGAAGCTGCAAAGCGCGGTTTATCCGTTTCTGATGCGGAAGTCCAGGAAGCAATCCAATCGTCTTTCAGCTTTTATCCTGAAGGCACAAAGACCCCAACCATCACTCCAACCATCGTCTACACCCCGACCTGGTCGAGTGAGCAATTTGAACTGATCAAACCCACCGAAACTACCGAGCCTACCCCAACATCCACTTCCACTCCGGAAGGTTGGGAGCCCACGCAGGAAGCCACGGCAGTCAGCGAAAGCGAAACCCCGCTTGACTCAACTACACCAACCGTTGAGACAACAGCCACCTCGATCCCGACTTTAACGCCGACACCAACTGTTTACACAACAAAACTGTTTGGCAAGGAATATAACAACTACCTCGATGATGTAAAGAACCTGGGTATTTCTCGAAAGCAAATTGAGGAAATCTTCCGTTCAAGCTTACTTCGTACCAAGCTGATGGAAGATGTTACCAAAGACTTACTTCCTCAGGAAGAACAGGTTTGGGTGAGGCATATCCTTGTTTCCACACAGGAAACCGCCCAGGAAGTTATCGACGAAATGAAGAATGGTGGGGATTGGACTGCGCTTGCAGCTGAATACTCCTCCGACACCTCAAACAAAGATAACGGCGGAGATCTTGGTTGGATTGGTCTGAATGACAGTTACATCCAGGAATTCAAGGACGCAGCGTTCGCATTGAACGAGCCTGGTGAAATCAGTGAACCCGTTGAAACTTCTTATGGCTGGCATGTTATCCAACTTGTCACCAAGGCAACCAACAATATTGATGAAACCAAGTTCCAACAAAATAAACAAGCTTTCTTTGAAAATTGGCTGCTTGAATTGCGAAATGCTCGAACTGACATCCAGATCAACGAAATCTGGAAGTCAATCACTCCCAGCAAACCAACAGTCTCATCTGATCTGACCAGTTACCTTTACGGCCAGTAAACAAAACACGAATAAAAAAACCGGTCTCTAAATCAGACCGGTTTTTTTATTCGTGTTTTCTTTACTGGCCGTAAAGGTAACTGGTCAGATCAGATGAGACTGTTGGTTTGCTGGGAGTGATTGACTTCCAGATTTCGTTGATCTGGATGTCAGTTCGAG
>JAYFQB010000319.1:0-4161 GCA_034927385.1 Anaerolineaceae bacterium
GGATGTCTGCTTCGATGCGGTCGTGGGTGATTTCTTCGTGGTCGAGCTGGTCGGCATGTTGGCTGCTGATCACGATGGTGTGAATACGGACGGGTTTTCCGTAGTGGTATTCCACGGTTACCTGACTCTTGCCGTCGGGGTACATCCAGGGGATTGTGCCGTTCTTGCGTGCTTCTGCCATGCGGCGGGTGAGCTTGTGGGCATAGTAGATTGGCATCGGCATCAGGGTTTGGGTTTCATTGCAGGCGAAACCAAACATCATGCCCTGGTCGCCAGCGCCACCGGCTTCGATGAAGGCTTCGTTATATTCCGTTGTTTCCTTCACTCCGTTCTGATCCACACCGCGCGAAATATCCGGGCTCTGATTTGCCAGCGCGACGAGTACGCCGCAGGTGGAGCCGTCGAAGCCTTTCTTGCCGCGGTCATAGCCGATGCTGTTGACCACCTCACGCACGAGGACGTCGATATCCACGTAGGTTTTCGTGGTAACTTCGCCGTAAGTCAGCACGAGTCCGGTCTTAATCGCGGTTTCGCAGGCAACCCGGCTGGCTTTGTCTTCCTTGATCATGGCGTCCAGGATCGCGTCGCTGATCTGGTCGCACATTTTATCGGGATGACCTTCGGTTACCGATTCGGAAGTGAAAAGGTACTTGGGTGATTTCATAAAAGTTGTCGTCATTATTAACCTCCTCAGGTTATAAAAAATGCCCCTGCAAGTGAGGGGCATTCCGCGTGGGTTTGGTCTAGCCTCTCATCTTCCAGATTCTCTGCCGGAATTGGCACCATACGCTGGGTTGGTTGCCGAGGTTTCATAGGGCCGGTCCCTCCACCTCTCTGGATAAGAGTGCCGCAAGGGCTATAGTATTCGGAGTATTATACCACAGGCTTTTCCCTTCCGCAAGGAAAAGAGATTTGTAAAAGTGATTTGTAAAACCAATTGCACCGAACATCTGAGAATTCTTTTTTCCGTAGGGCGAGGTTGAGGGCACCGTGTACCTTTTGATGGGTAGTTGTGTTTTGCCCTCAACCCGCCGATGACAATGGTCTGAGGTTAGTAATAGCTTGATGGCGGATTGGAAGCACGATGTGGTCGCATTTGATAAATGTATTTGGTGCTTCCAAGCTCGCCCTACAGCTATTTTTGCTTATTGCATGAGAGGCGAGCCCCAGGTTCTATGCTTTTCCCAACTTTGGAAAAAATCGGTTATGCTTAAGCGTCATTCAAACATAGTTGGAGGTAGAGATGATTGATGAGTTGATTAGAGAGTCCAAACAACGGATGCAAGGCGCGTTGGATGTGTTGGAGGATGACCTGATAGCGATTCGCACCGGGCGGGCGTCACCCGCGCTGGTGGAGAGGTTGCAGGTTGAATACTACGGATCCACACTCTCATTGATCCAGCTCGCCACCATAAGTGTGCCCGAATCGCGCCAACTGCTTATCCGCCCCTTTGATGCGTCCTCTTTCAAAGCTATCGAACGCGCCATCCAGGCTTCCGATCTTGGGCTCACCCCCAACAGCGATGGCAAGGTGATCCGGCTTAATCTGCCCCCCCTAACGGAAGAACGCCGTCGCGACCTGGTTAAGATGGTCAATTCGCGCCTCGAAGATTGCCGCGTATCCATCCGCAATATCCGGCGCGATAGCCTCAAGGACCTGCGTGAGTTTGAAAAAGAAAAAATGATATCCGAAGACGAACTCAAAAAAGGTGAGGTTGACCTGCAGGATCTGACGAATGAAATGGTAGCCGAGGTGGACGTGATCGGCAACCGCAAAGAAAAAGAGATCATGGAATTTTAGTATGGCCGAGAATAGCAGCCGCGTACCAGTGCACGTTGGCATCATCATGGATGGGAATGGTCGTTGGGCAACGCAGCGGGGGCTGCCGCGGCTGGCTGGGCACCGCGCCGGAACAAAAAACCTGCGCCTCGTCATTCGAGCTGCCGCGAAAGCCGGCATCAAACATCTGACGTTCTACGCCTTCTCCACGGAAAACTGGAGCCGACCCGAGGATGAAGTGGGCGGGTTGATGGGACTTTTGGGCGAATTTATTGAAACCGAAACGCCCGAACTGCATAAGGAAGGCGCGCGCCTGCTGCATATTGGTCACCTGGAGCACCTCGAACCAAAGCTGCGCCAAAAAATTGAAAACGCGATTGAACTGACCAAAAATAACACCCGAATTGATGTCATCCTGGCGTTTAGCTACGGCGGGCGGGATGAAATCGTAAACGCGGTTAAGAATATTGTCGCGGCGGGGATCCCTGCTGAGGAAATTGATCAACAAACGCTTTCTGAAAACATGTTTACCGCAGGCATCCCGGACCCTGACCTGATCATCCGGACTTCGGGCGAGCAGCGAACCAGCAATTTTCTGACCTGGCAGAGCGTTTACAGCGAATGGGCTTTTCCGGAAGTGCTCTGGCCCGACTTTGACGAAGCCGCCCTCAACCAGGTGCTTGAAGACTACGCCAAACGGGACCGCCGTTTTGGCGGTCTGAGCAAAAAGTAATGCTGCGTCAGCGGGCACTCTCGGCTTTAATGTTTGTGCCGCCTTTTTTGGCTTTGGCGTGGCTTGGGGGCATTGCCTTTGACCTTTGTCTGTTGGTTGTGTTGGTGTTTGCGGGGTTTGAATATGCCCGCATGCTCAAAAGCGGGGGATACAGAGTTTCGTTCCTGCTGATGATGGGGGCGATCGTCGCGCTGGTATTGCTGCGCATGTTTGCGAGCGGTTGGGTGGAGCCGATGGCGTGGACGATCATTCTGGCGTTGTTGGGGAGTTACAGCCTTTGGCAGTATGAGCATGGCGATGACAAGGCTTTCGTCAGCCTTGGGCTTCAGGTGCTTGGCGTGTTTTATATTGGCGTTTTGGGCTCTTATGGCGTCTCGCTCAATCAGAGCCAACCGAACGGCAATCTCTGGCTGTTGGTGACGATCGCGCTGGTTTGGCTGGTGGACGCGGGAGCATACCTGATTGGCAGTCGGTTTGGCAAGCGTAAGGTCACGCCAAAGCTTAGCCCCAAAAAATCCCTGGAAGGGTTGATTGGCGGCACGCTGACGGGGCTGATTTCGGGGGTGTTAAT
The DNA here is from genome assembly GCA_034927385.1 of Anaerolineaceae bacterium. GTDB lineage: Bacteria > Chloroflexota > Anaerolineae > Anaerolineales > Anaerolineaceae > Mesolinea. Next base: position 3,085 of record JAYFQB010000319.1, read on the forward strand.
CGGCTGGGTATTGCTCAAACCGCTGCCTGAGTTGGGACTGCTGAATGGGGGGGTGCTGGGGCTGTTGATGGGACCGACAGCTTTCTTTGGTGACGCCCTGATGAGTCTGATTAAACGCTCGCTGGCGCTGAAGGATACCGGCAGCCTGATCCCGGGGCATGGCGGTGTGCTCGACCGGTTGGATTCGATGCTCTGGGCGATGGCGGTTGGGTATTATTTCTTCATTATTTTTTATTTGTAATAACATGCAGGGGAGGCACCCACGTCGCCCATCCCCACTTTTGTAAAACCCGGGCAGACACAGGGTCTGCCCCTACCCGGATTATTGTTGTAGGGGTCATCCCCTGGGAACCATCCTCTTGGGGGATGCGATTCCCAATTACTGCACGCGGCCTAAACCCTGTATGGAAAAGCATGGAACGTAAAAAACTCATTCGATAAGCTAATGGTTACATGCAAAGAGGCCGGTCTCTGACCCATTACGGGACTAATCCAACTTGACAAAACTGCCGGGGGGGGGTTAGGATGAATTTGAATATGGTTTTAGAGTGTTCGACGGGAGGGATAACATGAACCATAAAGCAAGAAGTAAGTGTGAACATAACCAGGCGGGGGAAAGACTATCAATTGAAGGCTGACGATCTTGACCAATTGAGGTAAAAAATGAAAACAACAAAACATAAAATTGTGACGATTCTACTATCCGCTATTGTTATCGTCAGCTTGGCTTTTCTGTTAAACCATATGATTGAGAACTCGAAAGCAGCGGCGCCATCGGAACAGGCAAAAAACGCTTTACCTATCCCCGAAGCGGATCAGCAAGACCAGGTAACGCGATTTACCAACAAGACCGCCGAGTATGACGGGTTATCCATGGAAGTAATCAGCATGTCCGCCTCAGGCGACGACGCGGTTGTGGAAGTGCGTTGGGAATTGAAAGACTCGCGGGATTGGAAGATCAATAATGCCGTCCTGAAGATCGACTCGCAGGACTACGCGCTGGCGGGGTTCGACCTGGTGGAAGGCGTGTTTCATTACGCAGACGGGACCGCATGCAAGATTGATATGCAAAACGAA
>JAYFQB010000260.1:0-3723 GCA_034927385.1 Anaerolineaceae bacterium
GAATCGCTGAGGAAATTTGCGGTCAACTGAACAGGTTTCAACCTGTAGGTGTCAACTTTGTCACATCAACTTTGTCAAGTCACACTCACTTTGCCAACACTTTGCCAACTGAACATTGCCAACTGACAATTGCCAACTGAACTTGACGCAAAGCGGCTTTTCAGGATATACTTGACCTTCGCCGGGGTGTAGCGCAGTCGGCTAGCGCGCTGCGTTTGGGACGCAGAGGTCGACGGTTCGAGTCCGCCCACCCCGACCTTCTTTTTAGGCTCAGCAAAGCGACCAACTTGTGAGTACGCCTTTTCTCTCTCTCATCATTCCTGCACACAACGAAGCCAACCGTTTGCCTGCCTCCTTGGATGCGGTTCATCGTTATCTCTCTACTCTGCCTTACGAAACCGAAGTGATCGTCGTCGAAAATAACAGCAGCGACGCAACGTCCGATATCGCGCGGAAGTGGATGGAGATTATGCCCCAGCTCCGCCTGATCAGCCTTGATCAGCCCGGCAAAGGCAACGCCATCCGAATCGGCATGCTTGCCGCTAAGGGAGATTATCGTTTCATGGCTGACGCTGATTTTTCGATGCGGGTTGAGGAAATCAGCAACTTCCTTCCCGATGGGAAAGCTGCCGCGCCGGTTGCGATTGCCTCGCGCGAGGCGCCTGGTTCGCGACGGGTTGGCGAACCGTTCTACCGCCATCTGATCGGACGAGTCTATAACCTCTTGGTGAGGATACTTGTTTTGCCCGGTTTGCAGGACACTCAGTGCGGTTTTAAGTGCTTTAGCGCGGAAGCAGCCGAGGCGATCTTTCCGCTCCAAAGGCTGGAGGGTTGGAGCTTTGATGTTGAGGTGCTGACGATCGCGCGCGAGTTGGGTTTTGAGGTTACGGAAGTCCCAATCACCTGGCATTACCAACCCGGCTCTCGTATGCATCTGCTGCGGGACAGCCTGCAAATGGCAAAAGACCTGTTCACCATCCGCCGCGACAAGAACAAGGGTTTATACCATGCCCCTGAAGTTTGATCATAGCCTCCTACCACCTTTTCCCACACTCACTTACGAAAAAGAAGTCTCTAAAAATGGTTGCCTGTTGATTGCCGGGCTGGATGAAGCCGGACGCGGCGCGTTAGCTGGTCCGCTCTGTGCTGCCGCGGTTATCCTCCCTGTGGAAAAAGAAGGTCTGGCTGAAAGCCTGTTGGGCGTGCGCGACTCAAAGCAAATGAGCACAATCCAGCGGGAAATCGGGGCTGAGGAAATCAGGAAGGTTGCACTGGATTGGTCGGTTGCATGGGTGGAAGCGGCGGAAATTGACGCGCTTGGCATGGGCAAAGCCGGACGGTTGGTCTTTGAGCGTGCCATCGCGAAGCTAAACACCAAACCGGGGCATTTACTTTTGGACTACTTCAAGCTGCCGGCGCTGACGCTTCCTCAAACCTCGCTGGTGAAGGGCGATCAACGGTCGCTTTCGATTGCCTGTGCCTCTGTGTTGGCGAAAACCGCGCGGGACGCCGTGATGCTTTCGCTGGCAGACCCGGGCGGCTGTTATGGTTTCGCGCAGAACAAGGGCTACGGCACACCGGAACACCTGGCGGCGATTGAAACGCGCGGGCTCAGCGTTCATCACCGCCGGAGCTTCTGCGAGCATTTGCTGCAGGGCAGGCTGTTTGGCTGACGAAAGCGGGTTAATTGGCGCTATATCTGTTTCAGATGACTGTTGTTAGGATCAAGAACACATGGTTACGAGGAGCCCATCAGTCGATGCGGAATTCTGTGGTTGTTACAAAGGGAAGATTAGAGGAAAATCGTCTCGCTTAGATCGCTTGCCGAATTCGATCGGGTAAGCCTCCATTTCTACTTTAACGAGTTTCTCGTAAACGTGCACCTCATCTCTGAGTGTCAAGCTGCCCCGCCTATTCTCATGATAAAATGATGCCATCAGCCCAAAGGAGTTCACCATGACCAACCACGTTGCACCCGATTTCTCCCGCGAAGACCAAATCCGCGGTTTGATTGATCAAATCAGCGCGTACATCGAGCAGTTTCATCACGGTTCGGTTGAGTTGATCGGCGTTGATGGAGATACGATCACGGTTCGGCTGGGCGGCGCCTGCGCGGAATGTGACCTTTCCACTCAGACCCTGCAGGGTTGGGTCGCCGGCACGATCCGCCAGTTCTTCCCGGAAGTAAACGTCGTCGCCGCTGATTAATTAACCGGCTGCTGCCAATTTTCCCGACTTTAGGGTAATACAGTGGCTCTGGTGGAAACCAGCCTGTCAGCCAAGCTCCCGGTAAGTCGGCACGCTAGGGGCGAAGATTTCGCGCTGCACCGTCTCGAGCAGGGTCTCGCCTTTAAGATCTTCCACCGTGTAGCAGACCGCGTCCATCTTGGTTGCAAGGTTCTGCGCCAGACCGCTATCAAAGACCTTCTGTTCCATGTTGATTACAACACTATGGATTTTCTCGGTGGCAAACATGCCAGCAAGTTCGGTAATTTCCTCCGCGACGGGTCTCCCGGCTGCGAGCGGCACGTTTCCCGCCCCGTCCGTCAACACGATCAACAGCGGCTGCACATCCGGGTGTAGGATTTTTTCGCGCTTGATGACCTCATACGCCATCTGAAGCCCTGCCGAAAGCGGTGTCTTCCCGCCGACAGGGATGTTTTCGAGCGCGCGCTGAGCCAGCAAAACCGAGTTGGTCGGCGCGAGTACGAGCGTGGCGCGGTCTTTCTGAAAAACCACCAACCCCACACGGTCGCGGCGCTGATAGGCATCGGTGACAAGCGATAAAATCGCCCCCTTGGTAGCCTGCATGCGTTCTGAGACTGCCATAGACCAGGAACCATCCACGAGAAACAAGATCAGGTTGGCTGTTTTGCGTACCCGGATTTTCTTTTGAAAATCCGCTGATCGCACCGCAAAAGCCACATCGCGTTCCACCCGCAGGCTTTCGCGCTGGCTTTGGAAAGGCGCGGCTGCCCGGATTGTGGCGTCAAATGCCACGTCGGAGGTGTCATTCGGCGCGGCTTGCGCCTGGATGTAGCGCCCGCGTTTGGTTTTTGATCGGGTTTGGGATCGCCTGCCGCCCTGTTTGCGGACCATTTCGTCCAGAGGGGTGTCGAGTTGGCGCGGCTCAAAGGTCTCGCCCGGCTTCACCACCTTGCCGCCCTCCCACCATTGGGCGTTTATTTCGGTGAAGATTTGCTGCTGTCCTTCCCCAACTACCGGCAGTTCTTCATCGGTGTGATTATCTAAAGAGTCGGGTTCGGGTGGTCCGTCACTTTTTTTTTAGATTCTTCGGTCGAATCGGGCTTTTCTTCTTCTTCACCGCCAACAATTGTGGTCTGCATCTTGAGGTCAGCCAGTTTCGATTCAAGCGCCTGCACGCCAACATTACTCTTACGGAAAGGACCGGCTTTGACACGATGCGGCAGCGCCAGTTCGGCAGCCATGGCGATATCCCGCGGGGTAACCCGCGTGCGCCCCTCAAAAGCAGCCTGGGCTCGCGCGGCTTTCAGGATCACAAGGTCTGAGCGGTGACCGTCCACTTCCATCTCGGAGGTGAGGTCTGCAATGATCAGGAGATCGCGCTGGGTATAGAGGACATCGTCCACCAACTCACGCGCGCGTTCGATCTGCCGGGAGAGTTCATTTTCCTTTGGCAGCCAGACTTCGCGGAAAGCTATGGGATCAGCCTCAAAGGCGATATTGCGGCGCATGATTTCG
>JAYFQB010000156.1:0-3482 GCA_034927385.1 Anaerolineaceae bacterium
ATATCTTTCCCGTAAACAGTTCAGGGGTAAAGACCCATCGTGACAGTTTCATTATTGACTTTGACAAGAAGAATCTGGAAACAAGGATTAATCTTTTCAGAGACAAAACCATACCGGATGAGTTATTGACTCAAGCTTATGGTCTCATGGACACAGGAAATTGGTCAATGAGAGGTGCTCGAATAAAGCTGGAAGGTGATGATGATTGGCGGGAAAAAATCATTCGGATTGATTACCGTCCTTTCGATAAAAGATACATATATTATTCTGCTGATATGATTGATCGGCCCAGGTCAGAGTTGTATCAGAACATGAAATATTCTAACCTGGCGATCCTGATTGGACGACAAGGTCAGGTTGTTGGGAAGAATTTTCCATGGAATCTTGCGTATATTGTTGACGAGATCTCAGATACGAACATGTTTTATAGGGGTGGCGCTACAGTATGCCCCCTCCATATTTATAAAGATGGAAAAAAGAATGATTTGTTCTCGAGCCTAACGGAAACGAAATCGCCAAATATAAATCCGAAAATATTATCCATGTTGCAAGATTCCATTAAGATTACAGTGGAACCAGAAGATTTCTTTTTCTATGTATATGCCATACTTTTTTCACCTACATATCGGAAAAAATACGCAGACTTTCTGAATAGTGACTTTCCGCGCATTCCCTTTACCTCCGATCCGGAAGTCTTTCGAGGCATGGCAAGGCTGGGTGAGCGGCTAAAAGACCTGCACTTGCTCCAAAGCAAAGAGCTCGAAGATTCCAGCGTTCGCTTCCAGGGCAAAGGTGAAGACGTCATTCAGTTTCGCCGTTACGACTCCGACCAGAAACGGCTCTATATCAACAACGATAAATACTTTGAGAACCTCGAGCCCGAGGTCTGGGAATATCAGATTGGCGGCTATCAGGTGCTCGACAAGTACATCAAAGATCGCAAAAGGCGACCTCTCAGCGACCCGCGCCACATCATCCGCATCGCCACCGCCCTGGAAAAAACAATCGCGATTCAAAACGATATTGACGCGCTGTATGCAGCCCTGGAAGAATCAATTCTGGGGGGTTAACTCCGGCTTGTTTCCTGGCAGGAAGCATCGGACTTTTCGTGATAACCCCTGATAAACAAACCGCGGGGTTTCTTTCTCACGCCTTCAGGAAGACCCTGATTGTGAAAGTACAACCTGAAAGGTTACCAGCTTTCTTTAATATGATAAACTCGCTTTACTCGTTGAAATCTCCTGTGCGGGGCATGGGTGATGGGCGAATTTTACTGCGAAGGGATACCTCCAGGTGGGGTATTTTTAATAAGGTGACAAGGATGACGGAAAACAAATTGCCAAGAAGAGACGCATATATCAAGGAGCTTGAAAAACGTGTGTTGATCTTTGACGGCGCAATGGGTACGATGCTGCAATTACAAAAGCTTACCGCCGCAGACTTTGGCGGAGAACGCTATTTGGGCTGCAACGACTATCTCGTGCTTTCCTCGCCTCAGACAGTCAGCAAGATCCACAAGGCATACCTCGAAGCTGGCGCGGACGTTGTTGAGACCGACAGTTTTCGGGCGAACCGCCTGACCCTGGCAGATTATGACTTGGCTGACAAAACACACGTAATTAATTTTGCCGCGGCACGCCTCGCCCGAACCGCGGCGGACGAATTTAGCAAACCTGAGAAACCGCGTTTTGTTGCCGGCTCCATTGGACCTTCGGGCAAGCTTATCTCGACCAATGATCCAGAAATGTCCAATATTTCGTATGACGAGCTTGTGGACATCTTCCGTCAGCAGGCTCGCGGGCTAATCGACGGCGGCGCGGATTTACTCCTGATTGAAACCTCAAACGACATTCTGGAAGTCAAAGCCACCATTCAAGGCATCCACCTCGCATGTGAGGACGAGGGCGTCTGGCTGCCCATCCAGGCACAGGTCACACTGGACATCAACGGCAAGATGCTGTTGGGCACGGATATTACCGCTGTGCTGGCGATCCTGGAAGGCATGGGCGTGGGCGTGGTTGGGCTGAACTGTTCCACCGGTCCGGAGCATATGCGAGGAGCAATCTCGTATTTAAGCGAGCACTCTCAGCTGCCGATTTCGTGCATCCCAAATGCGGGTTTGCCGATGAACGTTGATGGCGAGGCGGTCTACCCAATGCAGGCGGATGAGTTTTCAAGCGCGTTGGCGGATTACGTCAGCCGGTACGGCATCCGCGTGGTTGGCGGTTGTTGCGGCACGACGCCGGCGCACATCCTGGCACTGAGCCAGAAAATTGCTGAAATCACGCCGCCGAAGAACGAACCCGGGGCATTCGCCGCGTTGGCTTCTTCGGTGCAGGCGGTTGCCATCGAGCAGCAGCCAGCGCCTTTTGTGATTGGTGAGCGGCTCAACGCGCAGGGTTCGCGGGCTTTTAAGCGCATGCTGCTGGCTGGGGACTACGATGGAATGATGCAGATCGCGCGCGACCAGGTGGACTTTGGGGCGCACGCTCTGGACGTTAGCGTGGCGGTTACCGAACGCAGCGACGAAGCGGATATGATACGCAAGCTGGTCAAACGCCTCTCACTCGAAGTGCCTGTGCCATTAGTGATCGACACAACCGAACCCGATGTGGTTGAGGTGGCTCTGCAAACTGCGCCAGGACGCTGCCTGATCAACTCCACGAATTTTGAAGCGGGTGAAGCAAAAACCCGCCGGATTTTCTCGCTCGCCAAACAGCACAGCGCGGCGGTTATGGCATTGACGATTGATGAGCAGGGCATGGCAAAGACGGCTGAGCAGAAGCTCCAGATCGCTCGCCGCCTGGTGACACTGGCTGAGGAATATGGTCTTATCCCTGAGGATATTGTTATTGACGATCTGACCTTTACCCTCTCAACCGGAGAAGAAATTTATCGGGATTCTGCCATCCAGACGATGGAAGGCATCCGCTTGATCAAAAAGGAGCTGCCTGGGGTGCATACCTCTCTGGGCGTCAGCAATGTTTCGTTTGGCTTCTCGCCGGCATCGCGCAAGGTGTTGAACAGTGTTTTCCTTTATCACGCGGTTGAAGCCGGGCTGGACATGGCGATCGTCAACCCCGCGCAGGTCAAGCCATACGCGGAAATCCCAGTCAACGAACGTGAGTTGGCAGAAAATTTGATATTCAATCGTTCAGAAGCAGCGCTGCCCGACTTCATTGCTTACTTTGATTCGGTTGTCACCTCGGATGACGACCAGGCGGGCAAGGTTGACCCCTTTGAGAACCTGACCACCAGTGAGAGGTTGTTCCAGAAGATTTTGCGCCGCCATAAGGCAGGGCTCGAAGAGGATATTGACTTGATTCTTGAGGAGCATGCCGACGAGCCAAAGGGCAAGGTTGCAGTTTGGATCCTCAACGAAGTACTGCTGCCGGCAATGAAAGAAGTTGGCGACCGATTCGGCTCTGGGGATCTGATCCTACCGTTTGTTTTACAATCCGCGGAAGCGATGAAAAAAGCTG
>JAYFQB010000134.1:0-6192 GCA_034927385.1 Anaerolineaceae bacterium
AGTGCGGACCCATTCGTCCGTCCCGAAACACCAGGCTTGCCTGCCAGAGAGCGGGTTGTATTCTCCGGTTCTGACAGTGCCATTATACGCGTTGGTCAGCAGGTAAGATTTGGCTACCTGATTCCATGTGGCGCCGCCATCGATGCTGGCTTCCAGGATGGCACCGTCATTACACGCGCTTTGGCTGTCAAAAGTCCACCGATGCCAGAAAATTAAAGAAACCGGTTCTGTTGTATCAGGGACGTTAAAAACAGGTGAAATCAGCCGCTGGTCGGACTGCCCACCCGGAACGCTCGCCAAAACCGCTTGTGTCGGTGAATACGCCCTAACCGTCGACAATGTAAACTTGTAGAGATCGCCGGGGTTTTGCCAGCCGTCCAGTCCAGATTCAAAGTCTTCAATGAAGAGCTGCTGTTTAACTGTGCCCGCCCCACAATCACCCGGACCAGGGCTGGTTCGGAAACTGAACACCTGGGTTCCGATGACTTTTCCGCAGACGTTTTCGGCGTAAACCCGCCAGTAATACTGCGTGTCGGTCGCGAGGTTGGCAGTCAGCGTAAAGTTCGTGCCAATAATCCCGGAGCGATCGACAACCACCTTACTAAAACTGGCGTCGGTTGCCACCTGGAGTTGATACGTTTCGGTATTCGTCACCTCTGACCAGGTAAAGGTTGGTCGTGGGGAGATATCCTTGGACTTGTCAGCCGGTGTTTTAAGTTGGGTTCCCCCAGCGATTGGCGCAAAAACAGTTAGTTCAAGGTCCGCCGTATGGACCAGGGAACCGGAAGTACCGGTGATGGTCAGCTTCTTTGTGCCGGCCGTTGCGGTCCCGCTGCCGGTGATAGTGGCGGTAGTGGATCCGGGAGGGGTAACGGGGTTGGCGCCAAAGGTAGTGGTAAAGCCTGCAACACTCGAGGCGGACAGGCTGACCGGAGATGAATAGCCATTCACCGAGGTCAGATTGAGCGCGGCTTGGTTGGTGCCATTGTTACAGGTTTTGATCGTTGTTGGGTCAGCATTGATACGGAAATCCGGATACTTTGGCTTCATAACGATTTCCAGCGAGGGGTCGCCAAAAATATGGTATGTCTCGCGGTAATAGTTATCCAGGCTGGTGCTCGTGTTATCCACAGCTTGCAGACCATATTGCGTCATTTCAGCAACAGTCGGAACGGTGTCCAAAGTTATGTCCGCGTATAGATGGTCGAAAATCGCCTTTTCGATCACCTCGTCTTCTGTCCAATAGGTGCTGTCGCTTGAGCCAAAGAAAGTCAACGCGCCGTTGGTGGGTTCAATCACCCAGGTGTCGCTGAAAGATTCGCCGGTGTTGAAATCGGCCGTAATGCAAGCATGCGAAGCCACGTAAGGGATCGCCACGCCGGTCATATTCCGGATGTCGGACTGGGTTACGCGCGGAGCGTCCCAAAATGTCGTCGCGCCGTGACCACTATAGATCAACATGACGCGGTTGTCGTTCATGGAAGCCACCGCGTTCGCGCCGGTGCCGCTATAAGTAATCGCGTAGACTTTGTCGCCACCTGGCTGCGGGTTGTTCGGGAAAATACCAGTATAGCCCAGAGGCAGTGTGTAGTGTTCAATCACATAGTTATGTGTTCTTTCAGCAACCTGATAATAGCCACCGTCATTGGAGGCAAGATATTCGATCTTCTTCACCCAGGCTTCATCGCCGGCAACCGCTTTGTATGCCAGGAGTTTGCTAATCATGTCGCTAAGGTTAGCCGCCGTGCGAACGGGGAAACGACCGTAGAAGATATCCGGGACATACTCAGTTTCGTTGTCCATCGTGAAATATTGCAGGTCTGTGCGGTAACCGCTGGCAGTGCGCATAACATAGTTGGTCAGGTCAGCAGCATTACCAGGATAATAATCGCCCACCAGCAGCACATAATCGGGCGGATTTGCTCCCTGATACTGTGCCTTGATGTAATTCTTAATGGCAGTGGTAGTGTTACCGCCAACAGTAGTCAGGTTGACAACCCCCACCGAAAATCCCTGGCTTGTTTTTAGCGCAACCAAATCCGATAATCCAGACTCAAAGATGTCAGCCGTGATGATCAGGTAGCGTTCCGGGCTGTTCGGGATGGCAACAGGGCGTCCCTGGTTATAGTTCAGAACATTCGTCTGTAAAAGGCGGTTAAACGGAGCGGAATTGAGCCGATCAGCTTCCGAGTTTGTGAGCGCAATATCGCTCCCGCTCATTTTTAAGCGGAAATGCATCTCAGAAGAGACTTCCAGTTCGCCCAAAACGGCGATATAACGCACCGGGCGAACCTCAACAACCACAATCCTATGCCCGCGCATAATGTAGTCATCCACAATCGCAAGTGATTCAGCTGGATAAAAACTGTTTCCGTAAAGGTCAGCCGAAGGAGCCGACGCGGGGGATGCGTCGCCGCATTTCGGATCGGATGGTTGGTTCGGAGCGATAGTGCCCTGAAGCCCAAGGCTTGCCATGGTGAAGGTTTTCGGATTGGATTCCAGCAGCTCAATGCTGACCTCTGCCCCAAGCGGGACTTCGACCATCTGCCGAAAAACCGGCAATGCTGGCGCGCCAATTTCTCCGGTGGTAACGTACCCTTCCCCGCCCAGAGTGAGAAAACTCTGTCCGTTGATGGTGGTTTCCCCGAAAACAGCGCCGGGCATTAACGCCCGAAGTTCGATGGATTCAGCGGAGGCGGAAAGAAGCATCGCCTCTGGCTCTCCGCCTTCGGTTTCGGAACCGAAAGCCAGCCACGAACCAATTCCTGCTTGGGCATTTGCCGGCTTTGCCAAAAAGCCGCCAACCAGGAGTGAAAGAGACAGACTGATAACAATCAGCTTTGAGAGGACCTTTGTTGTTTGGTTTTGCATTAAGCCTCCAGGTAAATTGAGTGCCTTTTTTGCACCCAACCCATTTTATCAGCATGATCATTTTTATGTGAATTTTTCCACAAGCAGCAAAAATGGCTTCATGCGCCAATAAAAGCTTTGGTCGGATGAGCAAGCCTAATTAAAAAAGGCACCCCCACCAACCACTTTGAACAGTGCTGGGCAGGGGTTTTAGAGGAAATGACAAACAGTAGAAGCCTTGCTTTATTGCAACGCTTCGAAAATGCTCCTATCCGTAGGTGGCATTTTCAGCGATGTAATCGATCACTGTCTGGTAAAGCACAATCTGTTTGAGGAAGGGGATTCCGTAAATGGTTTCATAATTCGAATAGTCATCAACATGCATGACGTCTTTAAAGTAAGTGGCAACATCCTCATCGGTCACGGTGATTTTCAGGTCCTCAGCAATCGCCTGGATGATCAGGCTGTTGTTAGCCTGTGTAACGTTGTCTTCCGCGTAAGCCGCCAATAAGGCATCTGTCGAGTCGTAACCAACATAGGTCGCGAGGAATTCCTCAATGCTCACACCGTACATATCCGCGTAATCCTGGAAGTAAGAAAGTACGGATTTTCTCTGGTAATCAACCAAGGATTCCGGCGTATTTGCAACGGTTGAATTCTCAAAAAGGTAGCCCTGGATATAAGAGTACGTTGCTGATTTTCTAAGTTCTTCAGAAATCGCATTCTGCATTTCTTCAACAGTCGTCCACCCATGTTCCTCAGAAAGGTTTTCTGAAACAAACGCGTCGGTCAGCTCCGGACTGACGCTTTCTGTGATGTAGTTTATGGTCACATTGAATACCGCGTCTTTACCAGCCAGGTCCGGGTTGTTGGAATAAGGATCTGGGAATGTAACTTCAATGTTAAAGTTCTCACCAGGTGTATGGTCGATCAATTGTTCCAGAAAGTCATCGATATATGAGGTCACACCGATTGTGACAGTCGTCCCCGTACCATTCGTGCTTCCATTCTCAAACTCCACCCCATCCACGCTTCCCACATAGTCAATATTGATCGTATCGCCATCTGCGACAGAGCGATCTGTGGTTTGCTCTTCGGTGACAAATTCCGCTAATAAGTTAGTGACTTCTGCTTCAACATCCTCCTCAGCCACAACCTGGGTGTCCGCGGGAATGGTGATGTCCTTATACTCAGCAAGTTCGACAAAATCGAGTGCTGTGACTCCTTCCCAATAGCCGCTGTCGTCAATGCCATCGCTGTACGAAAACGCGTCAACCGTGCTGCCGTTAGAATCCTCTGAGTTAGAGGCGACGGTTGGGCTTTCAGTAGTCTCAGGTGTTGCGGTACTTTCAGGGGTTATCTCCTGGACTTTACATCCAGTCAGAGTCAGGATCCCAATTACCAACAAAACGGCAATCCCCACGGTCAAACGCATTCGATTATTCATTTTCATATCTTTCTCCTGTCTGGACTAAATATACTCCCAATCTGATTTAGGAGTTCACCATTAAATGTATTTTGCCCCCGCTCAGTGGATTTTGGTTTAGTAATGGTATACGTGTTTAAGATTCGTTCGCCAGGCAGCCTGGAAAACAGGGTGGGAAAAGGCAAGTTTTCAATGCGGCGTGATAAACTTATGCAATGCTCGCACACGTATTCTCCTGTGCCGTAATTGGGCTTGATGGCGTCCTGATCGATATCGAAGTCGATTATGGCCAAGGAATGCCGCACATGGCAATTGTTGGGCTGCCGGATGAGGCGGTCAAAGAAAGCCGCGAGCGAGTTTACTCCGCAATCAAGAATGCCGACCTTGCATATCCCCGCCAACCCCTCACAGTCAACCTCGCGCCAGCCTCAGTCCGCAAAGAAGGTCCTTTTTTTGACCTACCGATCGCGATTGGCGTTTTGATCACCGGCGAACAAATCACTCCAGAAAGCATTGAAGGGGCGTTGATCCTTGGTGAACTCTCGCTGGATGGCTCGGTAAGGCACGTTCGGGGCGTGTTAGCAGTTGCCGCTCAGGCACGGAAAGAGGGCTACAAGCGGCTCTTCGTTCCGGCATGTGATGCCGCCGAAGCCGCGCTGATACCCGACATCCAGGTCTACCCCGTCAGCACCCTCAGACAACTTGTGGATCACCTGATCGGGGAGGAACAAATCCAACCGGAAACCCCGTTGGATTTCGCTCCTGGCGAAGATTTTCAGGTGGATACTGATTTCAGCGAAATTAAAGGACAGGAACATATCAAACGCGCGCTCGAAGTTGCCGCGGCGGGCGGCCACAACCTGTTAATGTCTGGACCTCCCGGCGCGGGCAAGACGCTCTTAGCCCGGGCGATTACCTCGATCCTGCCGAAGTTGAGCCTTGATGAAGCCCTGGAAGTGACCGGAATTTACTCCATCTGCGATATGCTGCCGGCTGGAACGCCGCTCGTGCAAACCCGCCCTTTCCGTGCCCCCCACCACACAATCAGCCATGCCGGCTTGGTCGGTGGAGGCAACATCCCCCACCCAGGTGAGATTTCCCTGGCGCATCGGGGAGTTCTGTTCCTTGATGAGCTGCCCGAATTTGGTCAACGCAGCCTCGAAGTGCTGCGCCAGCCCATTGAAGACAAAATCGTGACCATCAGCCGCGCCAACGGCTCGTTCACCTTTCCAGCCAATTTTATGCTGATCGGCGCGATGAACCCCTGCCCCTGCGGCTATTACGGCGACAAGTTGCGCGCCTGCACCTGTGCCCAGTCAGTGATCACCAACTATCAAAAACGCATCTCCGGACCGCTGTTGGATCGGATCGACATCCATCTGCAGGTCCCTCGGGTGGATTACCAGAAACTCAGCAGCCAACGGACCGGCGAACCTTCCAGCCAGATCAGAATGCGCGTTGAAGCCGCAAGGCAGCGCCAGCTTGCCCGGTTCAGCGGAACGAAGTTAACTTCAAACACGGATATGACTCCCAAAGAAATCCGCACATACTGTCAGGTTACACCAGACGGAGAAGCCCTGATGAAGGCAGCCATGCGCCAGTTGAAATTGACCGCCCGTGGATATCACCGCGTTTTGAAACTCGCCAGAACCATCGCCGACCTCGCCGGCGACCCGGCAATTAAACCCGAACACCTCGCCGAAGCCCTCCAATACCGCCAAAATGATGATATGTAGACGAGTAAAACAAGTAAAAAAGTGGAGGTACGATTGAGAATGAACTAAATTTCTACAATGCTGCCATACAATAACGGTAATTCATTTTGTTTAAGCCGATATTTCGTACCATGATTATGACCAGTTCTAGCATCAAAATCCACAAAAAGTACCCCTGCATTGATTGCCTTTAACCATCCA
>JAYFQB010000241.1:0-9230 GCA_034927385.1 Anaerolineaceae bacterium
CTCCCCCATTTCACGCAGAAAACTAGCGAGTACCCCAAGGGCACTTATTCGAATCGCGCCGAGGACATTTTTGTTTTAACTCCCCCATTTCACGCAGAAAACTAGCGAGTACCCCAAGGGCACTTATTCGAATCGCGCCGAGGACATTTTTACTTTAACTCCCCCATTTCACGCAGAAATTAGCGAGTACCCCAAGGGCACTTGTTCGCATCCCACCGAAATCAAGTTCCAACCACGAAGCAAGCATATTAATCTCGGGCGTTTTTGCCTGAACCTTGTGAATGCCCCTCATCCCTTCCACCAGCTACTCCATGGGAGGGCAAGCCGACCTTCTTCATCGTTCAATCCTCCAAAGGGTCCCCGGACCCAACTCAACAACCATTCAGCCTGACCTTCACCAATCCCCAACCGCGATCAACATACAACCTCAGCCCTTAACTGTTTCACGTGAAACATTTACAGATCTCACCCACCTCTGAAAGCGTCCAAAAGCACCAAAACCCATTTCTATGTTTCACGTGAAACCTAACCTGCTCCTGAGCCGCCTCATAACGCGATGCTCAACGAGTTTCCCATGCGCACCGCTAAAACACTCAATCTCAAAGAAAGATTACAATAGGCATAGATCGTGCATTGATGTAACTGACCAATACGATCTGGAGGCGTTAATGACTTACAAGCGATTGATAATAACTCTACTGGCGGTCCTTCTGCTTGTCGCAGGCTGCGTTCGCACATCTCCCACCACAACCAGCTCTCCCACATCAACACCGACCCACCTTACCCCAATAAACAAACTCAACCTGTTTGTTGGCGGACACGGGTGGGCGAGCGACCTAAACCAATCGGTTTATTACAACACCCGCAACTTTGGTGAGCACTGGCTCGTTGTCACTCCTCCGGGACTTTCGTCCTCGAACTCAGGCTGGGGTACAACTGCCGCTTTTCCCAGCGGAGATATCGGTTGGGTTTGCCAAACCAAAAACGATTCCTCTGCCACCCTCTATATAAGCACAGACGGAGGTCGCGAATGGCAGATTCAGAACCTGAACTTCACTTGCGGTCAAATTTCCGCGATAAACGAAACTGAAGGCTACATCCTTTCGGATCTGGGCGTTGGCGCGGGCTCTCAATACGTCAGCATCCACCACACGTCCGACGGCGGCACCAGTTGGGACTTGCGCTTTGAGCACGAACCCGCCAATCCAGACGATCACGGCTTGCCAACAGGCGGCACAAAGAGCTATTTCGGCTTTCTCAGCTCTGATATTGGCTTAGTTGCTGGATATGTGCCTATTCCTGGCTCAGTTTACTTATTTCGCTCTGGTGACGGCGGTACTTCGTGGATTCAGTCCGAATGTTCAGGTCTGCCTGTCGACGATGAGCAAGAAGCCGGTGTCGATCGCGTCATCCGCGTCAATTCCACTACAGCCATCCTGCCAGTTCGATCTTATCTGGCGGACGGCACCAACGTTACCTACTTCTGCAGCACCACCGATGCCGCCGAAACCTGGCAGTTTGTTGGCAAGCTGGAAGGTGTTGATTTCTACGATTTCGGCTCGCTGCTTACCGGCGTAGCCTATGGGCAAGGAAAGATGTTCCAAACCGAAGATGGTGGCAAGACCTGGACCGAAACCACCGTTGGGCTACCGCCAGCGGTAACACCCATTTCCGTTCAAATGATCAACGACCGCGTTGGTTTCCTGACCGCGACGGTTACCCCCGAAACGCTGCTCGATAACCGCCTGTACATGACCGGAAACAACGGCGGAGATTGGCAGCCACTGCTCGCTAACATCGTTGAGTAAAGCGATGACAAATTACCGCCCATACCCCTCGACACTGCCTTGCAAAAAGAAGGTGCCCCACTATAATAGCTATGGGTTAAGATGAAATATTTTTTGCTTTTCGTGACATTGGTTCTAACTTTCTTTCTGCCGGTATCAGATCGTGTTCAGGCTGACCCGGGTACAACGGCAGGTAAGACGGAGACTCTAACGGCTTTTTTCGAAAGCTGGACGGAATCCGGCGTCCAGGCGGATGCTGATAAAGAACCCCTGCCCACAGCCGACCCTGGAATGAAAGCCTATCTTACTTTTGATGACGGACCCGATCCGGCTTGGTCACCCCAGGTACTGGCGGTGCTGCGTAAATATCGTGCCCATGCCACATTCTTCATGATTGGCCGCAACGCAGCCACGTTCGACGACTTGATTGTTCAGATTGCCAGCGACGGCAACACACTCGCCAACCATACCTACAATCATCAGGATCTGACCACCCTAAATTACACCGGCTTCTCATTGGAAGTTGGAGATACCGATCAGGCAATCCGTTATGCCCTCAGAGGTCATCCTGAACTCCTAAGCCAGGTAACGCGCTGCCTGCGTCCGCCATATGGCAGCACCAACCAACAGGTCTATTCTTATGCAGCGCAGATGGGCTACAGCATCTCAATGTGGAACCTGGACACGCGCGACTGGGCTGGGACCTCACCTCAGGATATTCTCACGGATTTCACCGCCAAACTTCAGCCCGACAGGGTCATCCTTTTCCATGACGGCGGGGAAAAGCGGCACAACACGGTCGAAGCGCTGGACCTCATTCTGCACGAGTTGATCATGCAGGGGTATCAGGTCCTGCCATACTGCACCGAAGCAGGCCAGGCAATCATCGGAGGTTGAAACACGGGTTGCAGGCTTCTATTAACACATGTTTAACGTTTATATATATTTTGTGAACCTTATACGACAATGCTTTTTTACCCTTGATAAATCCGATTTTTCTTGTATACTATGAATAGTTAGGCGCTTGGGTGCCCCCCTCACCCAGGCGCCTAACTATTTAACTCACCCTCAAGTAAAATTGCAGCATGGATTCCTCCAGTTCGCGAACGTTCTTCTTTGAGTGCCGCAATCCCGGTTGCAGTCTGCGTTTTCCCCTTAACACAGAAATCTTCGATGGTTGTTACTGCCCCCGCTGCGGCATGCCGCTTGAGAAACACGATTCTGTACTCCCGGGTCAGAAACCTCCGGCTTTGCAAAACCCAAAAATAGAGCTCATAGGAGCCCTCGATAACATCCGGTCAGTGTACAACGTCGGCGCTATTTTTCGGACAGCCGACGGCGCCGGTCTCTCCGGTTTGCTGCTGGGAGGGATCACACCCACCCCCTCAGAACAGCCATCACTATCCAAAACCGCCCTCGGGGCTGAAAAGAGCATCCCGTGGAGTTATCATCCCAACCTGCCGCACGCCCTGAAGGAACGAAAACTCGCGGGGTATACAATCCTTGCGATCGAAGCCGCTCCAGAGGCAGTTTCGCTGCAAACCTATCACTTGCCACAGGCTCTCACCGGTCCGGTGGTATTGGTTGCCGGCAGTGAACCTTCCGGAGTAGACCCTGCCATCCTGCGCTTGGCAGACCAAGTGCTCTATATACCGATGGCGGGGGAGAAAACGTCGCTAAACGTCTCCGTGGCGTTTGGGGTGGCTGTTTACCAGCTTTTGTGGAAGTAAACAAAAAAGCTCTGGCGGCAGTGCCGCCAGAGCCTGTTATTCTCTGAATCCCTTACGGTTGAATGATAGTTCCCGCTGGGATAGTGGTGTTCTTTGGAATCACCACGATGCCATCCCTGACTTTATAGAGGGCGTGGTCCACCTCGCGGTCCCCAGGGAAGGGTTTGATGATGACGTTATCGCCAATACTGGCGTTTTTGTCAATGATTGCGCCTTGAATCTTGCAGTTGCAGCCGATACCAAGCGGCGCGCCATTATTTTGGGTGCCATACCAATCCGCACCCATCACGATCGTGTCGCGAATTTCCGTCCCGCTGCCAACAATACTGCGCAGTCCAATCAGTGTATGCTCCAAGCACGCGTCCGAAATCACACAACCTTCCGCCAGGAGAACGTTCTTACAGCTTGTGCCGGTCACCCTTGAGCCGGGCAAATAGCGCGGATGGGTGAAAATGGGGTGCTCAGGATCAAAGAAATCAAACTCAGGATGGTCTTCGGTGAGTTCCAGATTCGTGTCATAAAAAGTGCGAATCGTTCCGATATCGCGCCAGTAGCCTTCAAAGTTATATCCAAAAACACGCTTACCAATTCGAATCAGATGCGGGATGATGTCACCACCAAAGTCATCCAGTTGATGGTCCGAGTAATCGCGCCGCAAAACTTCGACCAGAAGGTCAATGTTAAAAATGTAAATACCCATCGAGCCGAGGTAAGGCGATTCCGGGTCATCCCGGCTGACTAACTTTGAAAGCATCTCCGGATCTTTTGGCTTCTCAGCAAAGTCCGTGATGCGTCCATCCTCATCACGCTTCAGGATGCCAAAGCGGAAGGCGTCTTCCTTAAGCACAGGCTGCACTGCCACGGTAATATCCGCGTTATTGGCAATGTGAAAATCAACCATTTTGGAATAGTCCATACGGTAAAGGTGGTCGCCCGCCAGGATCAGAACATACTTTGCCCGGCTTGTGCGAATCTCCTGGATTTGCTTGCGGACCGCATCCGCAGTGCCTTGGTACCAGTCGGTGTGATCAATGGTCTGTTCTGCAGCCCAAACCTGCACCCAACCTCCATGGAAGTTATCAAAATTGTAGGTGCGGGTGATATGCCGGTGGAGGGAAACGGAGAGGAATTGGGTTAATACCGAAATCTTGAAAATACCCGAGTTGATGCAGTTGCTAATCGGAATATCAATCAGCCGATACTTACCAGCAATAGGAACAGCAGGTTTTGCCCGTTCAGCAGTTAGCGGGTATAGTCGCTTACCCTGACCTCCACCTAAGATGACTGCAAGGACTTCATCCACTTTAGCCATATTAACCCTTTCAGCACATATTGTGCAAGTTTTGATGAGGTTGTTAACTACCGTTTAATGCTTGTTTCTGATTTGTAGCTATATTTTACTAGTTTTCGCGGCGACTGTGTTTAATATCTCACGCGCGGATTCCATTGTAACCGGTGTGTTCGCGCCGAGCATGGCAGCCAGTTCCTCCACACGTGCCTCGCCCATAAGTTGTTCTACCTGTGTGGAAGTACGCTCGTTTTCGCTGCGTTTGCTGACGTGGAAATGCTGGTCGCCAAACGCCGCTAATTGCGGCAAATGCGTAACACACAACACCTGATGCTGCCTGCCGAGGTTCCAAAGCATATCCCCAACCGTCATGCCAACCCTGCCGCCGATACCGCTGTCGATTTCGTCAAATACCAGCGTTGGGATGTGGTCAACTTCCGCCAAAACGGATTTGAGCGCCAACATCAGGCGCGACGTTTCTCCTCCCGAAGCCGTCTTTGCCAACGGTTTAAAGCCTTCCCCCGGATTGGTCTCAATCAGGAATTCAATCTGATCAAGCCCGCTGGCGTCAAAAGCAAACCTGCGTCCGTTTACATCCAAGCCCTGGTCGGATTCCTGCTCTGAAAGAGACACCAGGAACCTGGCTTTTTCCATCTCGAGTAAATGCAACTGCTGTTCAACGCCTTCCGCGAGTCTGACAGCCGCTAATTTACGCTGATCAGAAAGCACCAAGCCGGATTCACAGAGCAATTGCTTCATCTGGCTTATTTTTTCTTTCACTTCCCCAATCTGCTCGTCTACGCCTTCCACTTTTTCCAATTCGCTGACGGAAGCCTCCAAATGAGTCAGGGCAGAAGCCAGTGAACCGCCATATTTCCGCTTTAACCGGTTAAAGAGATCCAGACGTTCCTCAATCTGATCCAGCCGGTTGGGATTAAACTCAATTTCCTCAAGGTAGCCGCGTAATTCATACGCGATATCAGAAACTGAACTTAGCGCGTCCTCTATCTGCTGTGCCAACGCCTGCATCTGAGGGTCAATTCGGGCGAGTTCTGCCAGGTCACGACCAGCCTGACCCAACAGATCAGTCGCGGCTGAGCTAATCTCTGTTCCTTCGTCCAACAGCGCCAATGCCGACTGGCTGAGAGTGCTCAGGGTTTCAGCGTTCACCAGACGGGTGCGTTCCTGAGCCAGGCTCTCTTCCTCATCCACCTTGATCCGGGCTTCGCTGATCTCCTGAATTTGATATTTCAGCATATCAGCCCGATCGCGAGCGGTTTTCTCAATGGCGTGCAGTTCGTCCAACTTTTTGACCAGAACAGCCCATTCTTTGAATTGTGCCTGATAAAGCCCCAATACATCCTGGTCATGCGCGAAACGGTCGAGCAAATCGCGATGCGTGCGCACTTTCAACAACGAAAGGTGTTCGGTTTGTCCGTGAACGTCCACCAAGGCTTCGCCTATTTCTGATTGGACACTCAAACTGACTGTTCGCCCGTTCACACGCGCGATCGTGCGCCCTTCCGCCCTAATCTCTCGTCCCAGCCAAAGCCCGTCGGGTTCCTCAAGCAGCCCCTCTCGTTCCAAAAGGCTGTTGATTAGTTCTCGTTCTTGTCCTTCTAATCGGAAGAAGCCTTCCACGATTGCGCGGTCCGCACCTTTACGAACGCTGGTCGTATCCACCCGGGCGCCGAGGATAGCCCCCAACGCGTCCAGAATGATGGATTTGCCTGCACCAGTCTCACCAGTAAAGACCACCAACCCGGCATTAAATTGCAGGTTCAGGTCCTCAATGATCGCAAAATCGTGGATGTGAAGCTCTTCAAGCATTTTTCCTCAAAGCCGCAGACCTCGGGCTTGGGCATACGCCGAGGAAGAAACAAGCACGGCATAAACTGCCCGCCACACCAGCGGAAGAAGGTTGACGCCGCCAGTCAAAAGCGGGGTCGAGCCGATTAATAGCGGCAATATCTCAAAAATCAGCAAAGGCAGCGCTCCGACGATGGCTCCAACCAACACAGCCTGGTTCAGCGCCTTGCTTCGCCTTCGGTTCACCACCAGACGCACGGCGTTTGTGATCAGCGTGCCAACTCCTGGTGCCACTAAAATTGTAAAAAAACCAAGCAGACCGGTCAGCCAGCTCCCACCAAACGAAATAACGGCGGCCACTACAAAGCCTAAAACGGGGTCGAGCATGTTGGTGGTGTCAAAGACACGCTGTTGTTCCCGCACACAGTCGGCACAGCGATAGCCGGTTTCGGTCAAAATCGCTGTAGCGGGAGTAATAGGTTTGTTGCAGCGATTGCAGCGTAGTTGGATAGTTTCCTCAGCCGCGTTGTTTTCAGAGTTGGGTACGTTTTCAGTCATTATTTTCCATTGCGAGGATTGGATTCCGCTGCAGCAGCCCTGCGAGGTCGCGGTAAAAGTAGTTAGGTTCGCCAAATCTTACCATTCGCAGAGATTTCTTGTTGGCACTGACGCGAATGCTGTTTTCAGGACCGATTGTGATCGGTGTCATCCCGTCTATGCTGAGCACAACCTCAAAGTCACTCGTCGCGCGGAGGTTGACCACCGCGCCTTCCGCGAGAACAACCGCCCGATCGAGCGAGAGGTGCGGTGCGATTGGCAAAACAAGCATATTGCGCAGCTCCGGCGGTAAGATTGGTCCGCCCGCAGCCAGGGCATAAGCAGTTGAACCGGTCGCCGTTGCCACAATCAGTCCATCAGCAATATAGGAGGTCATATAGCCCTCATTCAGGTCAACATGAACCTCAATTGGCCGCGCCTCTCTTCCTCGGCATACAAGGGTTTCATTGATCACATCCCATCGCTGCCAGCTTTCACCTTTTTCAAGAAATTCCGCTTGCAGCATCATACGCCATTCTATACGGTAGTCTGCCGAAAGCAAGCGCGAAAGATAGCTTTCCATCTCTTCGTTGTTCAGCTCGGTCAGGAAACCCAGCCTGCCAGCCTGCACCCCCAGCAGCGCCACGTCCAGCGGGGCGCAAAGGTGCCCCGCCCTCAGCAGTGTGCCATCCCCGCCAATTGCGATTACAAGATCGTGCCCTTCAATTTTTGGAATCTGGGTTGGATGTTCATAGTTGTATGCAAACGTGTTATGCTCAACGCCGCGGCTTTTCAGGTAGGCGGAAATCTGTTGTGCCAGGAGCAAAGCCTTATGCACAGCCGCATTCGGCATCAGTAGAATATTACTGGGAATAAACGGGGTCATGGCTTGCATCCCGTTTATTATAGCCGGATTCAATTCGTGCTTTCCAATCTGAAGATTGTTGGAGGGTGTTTCCAACGGAATGAGTCATAGAAAGGTTGCGATGGCATTTCCATGTTAGCCTACAAGGATTTCGCCAAATATCGTATACTCAACAACCTGGAACCAGTGATTCGAATCATGAAGAAAACTTCCTCTGCCGCCAAGCCCGACTTCTGGCAGCGCTTGAATAGAAACAGGCTGCTTTTGCTGCTGATTTCGGCAGCACTTTTCCTGCTTATTTGGCAAGGACTGGTTGTGTTGTTGAAACTGCCCGGGTTTATCCTGCCGAGCCCAGCGGATGTTGGCAAAAAATTCTATGATGTTCTCCGGACTGGTTTGCTTTGGCGCCACTTTTCCGCCACGTTGGGCGAGATCCTGCTTGGGCTGCTGTTTGGCATCAGTGCTGCCACGCTGCTTGGATACGCGCTATCAAAATCGCCCCTGGCAGAAAGCATGCTCTCGCCTTTTCTGGTGGGCAGTCAGTCCATACCCATGGCTGCCATCGCGCCACTGCTGGTTATCTGGTTTGGTCCGGGTTTGCTCAGCAAGGTGCTGATATGCTCCCTTACAGTGTTTTTCCCAGTACTGGTCAACACTCTGGTCGGGTTAAGAGACGTTCCTCCTGAGCTGCGCGAAGTGATGCGTTCGCTGCGGGCAACCCCCGCCCAGACGCTGCGTTTTCTTGAGCTACCAGCGGCGCTTCCGGTTTTTCTTGGCGGATTGCGCGTTGGGGCAAGCCTTTCGGTGATTGGCGCGATCGTTGGCGAACTGGTCGCTTCAGACCGTGGGCTGGGGTTTCTGATCAATGTCGGGCGAGGTCAATACGACACCGCCCTGGTTTTCGTGGCAGTCATTTGCCTGGTAGGTTTGGCAGCCAGCATCTATGGCGTGGTTTTGCTGCTTGAAAAGAAGTTCCTTTCCTGGCAAACCTGGCGCAAGGAAATTTAAGGAGTTAATTTGAAACGTCTACTGCTCTTCACATTGATCTTCTGCCTGGCTCTAACCGCCTGTAAAGCTTCCAGCCAGCAGCCCGACCTTACTAAGGTCACGCTCAACCTGACCTACATCCCCAACGTCCAGTTTGCGCCGTTTTACGTTGCGATCGAGAAGGGTTATTTTGCCAAACACGGGATTGAAGTTGAGCTGGCGGATGG
>JAYFQB010000210.1:0-3018 GCA_034927385.1 Anaerolineaceae bacterium
GGGGGTGTAGGAGAGGGTTGGGTAAAATACGAGCCAATAACGACCCTCAGTCAGTACCAACGGAGATGGGAGATTTAAGAGTGTGTTTGTTAGATCGCCGTTGTGACCTGTTGAGAGGATTACTTTCGTGTCTGAGGGGGAAAGCGATAGCGACCATATTGGGGGTGTGCTAACGCTGGTCGGATATCCCAAAGGGAAGCCATTATCATCCGCATATATCTCCCAGGTAAGCAAAGTGGCGTTCGTGAGCGATGTGGAGGAAGAAAAGCCATCCCCCGGGACATAAATTGATTTGATTTTCCAACCTCCATCAACCACAAAATCATCCGCAAGGTAAGAGCTGTAAGTAGGAATATCAGGAAAGTCCTGGTTTATCCAGACCGAAGTGGAAGTGGCGCTGATTGGCTGGTTCCAAAGCCAACTTGCCTGGGTGCCCTCGATCACGAAGGGCAACCCTTGCTGGGTTAAGGAGGCAGTGTCATTCGCTGCCTGCCATGCGCCAGGGGAGGGAACGTACTGCAGCGCGTTACCGGTGGTGGTTTGCCCCAGGATCGAAATGGGTGGTGACCATGGACCTGAGGATAAAGTGCCGGTTTCAGCCCAATCCAGCCAATAGGATCCTGGCGGTAAGGTTGCGTTGACCTCTGCCACGACTGCCATAATTGGGCGGCTTGAGTTGGTCAAGTCAGAATCAGTCGTGCGGTATGTATTGATCCAATACGTATCGATCATGCGGTTGGTAACGAGGTCCCCAAAGACGATCGAGCTACCTGGGTCATCCGGGGAACCATCCCAGATTTGAAGATGGAGACCAGTGATGGTCGAAGCTGTTGTGGATCCGGTTTGATACGCAAAAAAGGTTATGGTTTCAATATCCCAGCTCCTTCCAGTAGAGATTGTGAAATCATCTGCCATTCGGAAGTCTGTGGCTATTGATGAACCGAAACCAAGAGTGGACATACCCAAAGAGGTTTGAACCGCGGATGCGTTATTCCCGTCGTAGCCGCCGGCAGGATGTGTGACGAGCGGACCATTGTCAAAGAGGACCATTGATTGGATTCCCGCGTGTGTTTGGACCCCGTGGGGGAGTGAGCCTATCCAACTGTCGGAATTGATACCGAATTCCTGATAAGGGGTAGAAGGTATCTCGACCTGCGGAACGGTGGTTCCCTCGGGCAGGTAATCATCGGTTGCCGGCCCGACTTCGGTCGGAATATTTTGTGCTTGCGGAAGCGGTTGGGAGAGAATGTTTTCTCCTTGAGAACTTAGCGCGGGAGGGGTCTGGGGTTGAGCGGATGCTACCTTTTCGCTCCCTGGACCTGTCCATGTGATTAGGACCGTGGTTAGAATAAGGATAGCTGAAAAAAACTTTCTTGTTGTCATTTTTCTCCTTCCTAAAAAACTGATTGATTCAAATTATTGGTTCAGAACGCCTGAAGACAGGTTGGAAATGGATGTTTGATCAGACCGGAGCATCTTACAAAAATTAAGGTTGCGAGAATATTAACATGCAGGGGGCTAATAGTTGTGTAAGTATAATAGAAAGAAATTCAGGTTCAAACCTTAGATGTTACACAAAGTCGATTTTCTACAATTACGCTCAATAAAAGTGGCACCCTAAAACTTCCGCCGATATGGCAAGGCTAAAAAGAAATGTCCTAAACAAACTTCCTTCGAACTTCCTTCGATCCGCTGTAATCGGGAATCCATGATATACTCTTGCAGTTCTCGCGTGAGAACTTTTATTTTGGGTGTACGTTTTGGACGTTCTATGACTGGCAAGTTGTCAGCTTTATTGGAAGAACCAAGCCGCAAGGCAAAGTTCGGTGAGTGAAAACACAGAATAATCAAGGCATCCCCTGAGTAAAAAAATATAAAAAGGCGGCAATCACGGCATCTTCGCCGTGGTTTTTGACTGCCGGTTACTTAGAAAATGGAGTTTTGATGACTGTACAATTTGCCGATTTTAACCTGCGCCCCGAACTCGAGCAGGCAATTAACGCCCTGGGTTACACCCAACCCACCCCCATTCAGGCAGGGATTATCCCTCTCATGCAAAGCGGCCACGATGTTACCGGTCAGGCACAAACTGGCACGGGGAAAACCGCCGCGTTTGCACTGCCTATCCTTAATCGCATTGACCCAAACCAGGTGCTCCCACAAGCTCTGGTTGTGGCTCCCACGCGCGAATTGGCGCTGCAGGTCACCGATATGATTCAGTCGCTGGGGCAGTTCCTTGATGTGCATGTCCTGACGGTTTATGGCGGCACGTCGTATACACAACAGCTAAACCAGCTTCGACGCGGTGTGCAGGTTGTGGTTGGGACCCCCGGCCGAATCCTGGACTTGATAAAACGCGGGCGGCTTGACCTGACCGAGGTCCGCACGGTAGTTTTGGATGAGGCGGACGAAATGCTTTCTATGGGCTTCGTGGAAGACGTTGAGGCAATTCTTTTTGCGACGCCGGATGAGCGTCAGACAACGCTCTTCTCAGCCACCCTTCCCCCACGCATCCGCGAATTGGCTCGCAAGTTTCTGCACGACCCGAAAACTATCTCGATCGCCTCTGAACAGGTGACCCTGGCTGCGACTGAGCAGCGGGTCTATTATGTGAATGAATTTGACAAACTGGCTGTCCTGACGCGGTTGTTTGAAATGGAAGATATCTCTTCCGCTCTGATCTTTACCCGCACGCGGGTTCGAACCGGAGAGCTGGTTACTGAGCTCAATTCGCGCGGCTACCCCGCCGAAGCGCTATCTGGCGACTTAAGCCAGGATGCCCGCGAACATACCATGGCACGCTTTCGGGCGGGTCAGGTGAAGGTGTTGGTGGCAACTGATGTGGCGGCGCGTGGGCTGGATGTGGAAGGGATCTCACACGTCTTTAACTTCGACTTACCGGAGGAAACCGAAACGTTCGTCCACCGGGTTGGCCGCACGGGTCGCGCGGGCAGGACGGGGATTGCCATTTCGCTTGCCAGACCGTCTGAACGGCGACAGGTGCGCCAGATTGAGCAA
>JAYFQB010000023.1:0-1664 GCA_034927385.1 Anaerolineaceae bacterium
GAAAAACTCGAGGTGCCGGTTTTTGGTATTGTTGAGAACATGTCTTACCTCGCCTTGCCGGACGGCACGCATATGCCTGTTTTTGGGACTGGCGGTGGAGAGCACCTTGCGTATCGCACAGGCACGACGTTTCTTGGAAGGATTCCGCTCGACCCGCAGATTGGTCAGGGCGGGGACACCGGCAGCCCGATTGTGTTATCAGCCGAAAACAGCGCGAGCGCCGCGGCGTTGCGGGATATCGCCTGCATGGTTGCAGCCGAGGCAAGCAAAAGGGCGCATGAACGCGCAACGGTAGGATGATATAATCGCAAACATGTCAGAAACAAAATATATTGGTGTTCAGTTTAAGCCGATAGGCAAAACGTATAGTTTTTTGCTTCCGGAAGGCATGGAAGTTGATAGAAACTCGATGGTGGTTGTTAACACGGTCCGAGGAAAACAGATTGGCAGAGTTGCTGCTCTGAACCTGCCCCAACCAGAGAACGCATCTGAGGTTCAACCGGTTGAACGGATCGCCGACGAGCAAGACCTGCAGCGGAAAGCGGAAATCACCGCCAAAGAACAGGAAGTCGTCACGGCAGTCGCGAAATACCTGCGTGACCCTGGTCATGAAGGCGTTAAAGCAGTGGATGCTGAGTATAGCCTGGACTATTCAAGGCTCATTTTATATCTCAGCTATGAAACAACCACGGACTTTAACCCACGCAATTTCATCCGTGATGTGTCGAATTTGTTCAGGGATTGCCGGATTGAAGTGCGGCAAGTCGGTCCACGAGACGCGGCTAAAGCGCTTTCTGGCATTGGCTCCTGTGGGATTGAGAAGCGCTGCTGCTCGAGGTTCCTGACCGAGTTCAGTTCCATCTCGATCAAAATGGCAAAGTCCCAGGATATTTCCCTTACGCCAATGGAAATTACTGGCATTTGCGGTCGGCTGCGCTGCTGCCTGGCATATGAACACGATGCATATGAAGAGGCACGCTCCAAACTCCCCAAGAAAAAGAAGATCGTAAATACACCGCTTGGCGAGGGCAAGGTTTTGCAGGTTATGCCACTAAGGGATTCAGTTTTAATTGATGTCCCTGAAAAAGGTCCCAGAGAATTCACCCGGACGGAGCTTGAAACCGGCGTGCTTGAGGAAAAGGCAGCGCCAGTTGTGGCTCATGAATTCGCCTTTTCGGAGCATGAGGATGATGTTGAGGTCGTACGCCTGGATTCGCCGAAACCCCGCGAGGAAAGACCCCGGGAAAGACGCGGCGGACGTGATGATCGGCAGCGGCAACCCAGGGAACAGGGCGCTAAGGACTCTCGGACGGATCAACGAACCTCGCGAGATCAAAAGAAACCAACTGGAAATCGATCATCCCAAGATCGAAGCAACAATCAGCAAACAAAGCAGACCAGACCGACACGACAAGATGTCCCCGACAAACCCCAGGAGCAGCGGGAAGGCAATCCTGAACGCAGGAAAAAATCTCGGCCTCATCGAAAACAGTCAGGCAACATACCAACAAAACAGGAATAAAAGTCGTATGATTTTTCCAGAATGGGAAGATGTTAAGAAGATTATGGTTATTCTCGCCCATCCGGATGATCCGGAGTTTTTTTTGGGTGGGACTATAGCCGATTGGGTGAAGCAGGGGCATACCGTCAGCTATTTGCTGCTT
>JAYFQB010000166.1:0-1941 GCA_034927385.1 Anaerolineaceae bacterium
AATCCCTCATCGGGCGGAATGGACCTCTTCTGTCCACTCCGCCGTGATCATTCATGGCGGCGGAGTCCGAAATCACAGATTGGGAGGGTTGGAATATCTATGCCACCCCGGGTTTCCGGCTGGGGCGGGGTTTGGTCCAAAGCAGATACAACCCACCCATCGCCCAACCCACCAGGAACCCACCGATCAGAGCCAGAGGCACCCATTCTTTAATACCACCCAGGATATCGTACCGCAACACGACCTGCCAGTTTGCCAGGAACTCAGGCGCGGCAGAGTTGGATATGTGCATCTCCGGGCGGCTGGGTTCGCCAATATAGGCAAGCTTAATCGCCATGAACAGGTAATAAGCAAGCACCGCCATACTCCAGCTAAACATGGTTGCCAAACCTGCTTTCCAGCTTGAGCGGGTGGCTCGCGCTTCGGGCAGTGCCACCAAGAAAGCAGGAACCAGCCAGACGCCGAGGATCAACGCGAGTTGCAGGGCTAAGGGCGAGAGGTCTTGCATAAGCCCCTGGTAAAAGAAGTCTGCCACCCCAAACAGAATGCCAATCACAGCATAAATCAGCCATCGCTTTTTCATATCACCTTCCTTCAACAGGGACGAATAAGCCCGTATCGTAACGCGGGCTTTGAATGTCTTGTTTTAATAATTGTGGTTGCAGTTGGGATGACTACCTCTGCATCATCGGGCGGAACTTATAGCCGTAAACGATCATGCCGCGTTCGTTGCCATCGTCGCGGATTTTGCGCGTGACCATCTCCACCGGCATGCCGATGCGCACTGGCTCGGCGCCGAGGTCGGTTAGTTGGGCTGTCACAACAGGTCCCTCGTTTAGCTTGACCATCGCGATGGTGTAGGGAGCTTGTTCCTCAAACCCCGCGGGGGCGTTACTGTAGCTTGTGAACGAAAAGACCTCACCCCGACCGCTGAAGGTGAAAGGGGTTTTGGCTTCGCCGCCGCATTCAGGGCAGACGTCGCGCGGTGGGAAAATTTTTGCATCGCAGTGCGGGCAGACTTCCCCTTGCAGTGCGTATCTTTGTTTTTTCAGACGCCAATGGCGTGGAACTTCCATGTTTGATCTCCTTTAGTCAGGCTTTCGGATTACAGTTTAGCGAAAAGAGACTATCAGGAACTCTCAAAATGGCAAAAAAAGGCATCATTTCGCTCTATTTTTGAGCTTCCAGCCGTCTTCGGAGCGTAAATCGGAAGGATTCCTCCCTGGAACTGTGACAACCGGCGCGAGTGGTGTATGGCATGCTATAATCGACACTTGCAGGAGATACACATGAACGAACGCGTCATTTTCCCTTTCACAGCAGTCGTCGGGCAGGAACGTATGCTCCGCTCGTTGATTCTTAATGCAGTCGACCCGCGCATTGGCGGCGTGCTCATTCGCGGCGAACGCGGCACTGCCAAGTCCACCGCGGCGAGAGCTTTGGCGGCTTTGCTGCCGCCCATGAAAGTTGTCAGTGACTGCCGCTTTGGATGTGATCCCGACAAACCCGCCACATGGTGCACAGAGTGCCGCGAGCGGTTTGTTGGAGGGGAAGACCCGCTGCCCGTTGAGATCCGCGCGACGCCGTTCATCAACCTTCCCGTTTCCGCCACAGAAGACCGTGTGGTCGGCACGCTCGACATCGAACGCGCGATCCAAAAGGGCGAACGCCATTTTGAACCTGGCGTACTGGCAGCCTCAAACCGAGGTTTGCTTTATATCGACGAAGTCAATCTGTTGGACGATCACGTGGTGGATATCCTGCTCGACTCTGCCGCCATGGGCGTGAATGTTGTGGAACGCGAAGGCATCTCTTTCAGCCATCCGGCGCGTTTTATCCTTGTGGGAACGATGAACCCCGAAGAAGGCGACCTTCGCCCTCAACTCTTGGACCGCTTTGCTTTCTCGGTGGAGATTCGCGGCATTTTAGACAAAGCCCAAC
>JAYFQB010000132.1:0-5236 GCA_034927385.1 Anaerolineaceae bacterium
GGTTGCGCGTTTCAACCTGGCATTGGAAACCTTTCGACGTTGAGCACTTCATATTGCTGCCATTCGCCTTGTCAGGTTCAACTGAAGAACCTGACCTACACACTCCATGGAGGGGGCATCGCGAAGCGAGGGGGTGGAAGCCGACCATCCTTTGTTTATGTACATGATTCTGTTTTCAGGCTATCAACTCAACGGAAACACTGTTTCGGGGTTGCGTTCAACCACCACCGGCTCAACCTGCCCGGCACTCAGGTTGCCCAACTGACCACAAAAAGCAGCCACCTGCTCATCCTTAAACCGAGCGTTCACCGTGATCTCCTCAAGAAACCCGGTGTCGAGAATTTTTCCATCACAAGCCTCAATCAACTTGAGCGCCTGGTCATAGAGACGATAGGGCAAAACGAAATTCAGTGTGGTGGTCGCCAATAGCACCGCAGGCTTCACCCCCCTTAGCACCTCCCTGACAACATCTCCATATGCCCGCACAAGCCCGCCCGTCCCCAACTTCGTGCCGCCAAAATAACGCGTCACTACCACTGAAACGTTACCGAACCCGCTACCCTGCAGGACTGCCAGCACCGGTCTTCCCGCGGTGCCGGAAGGCTCGCCATCATCGCTGCAATGCGTGATTACACTGTTGCCGTGACCAATGATAAAGGCTGGCACATTATGGGAGGCGTTGGGGTGCAACTCACGCGTTTTCTCGAGGTGAGCTCGTGCCTGCTCCACGCTGCCCGCGAATGCCAGGTCCGCGATAAACCGTGAGTTTACAACCAGAATTTCGCTCCGGGCGGGTTCAAGGGGTATCAGGCGAGGCATAGTCAGCTTATCCATGGCTTTTGGTACTATAATGCCTCTATTATAGCTGTTCGAAAGGTCTTCCATGGATAAAACTTTGTTCCTCCTGACGATTCCGCTGAATTTTATTAACTTTATCCTTTTTGGGTACGACAAATTCCAGGCAATCCATGACGGCTGGCGAGTTCCGGAACGGGTCCTCCTTGGATTAAGCTTTTTTGGAGGGGGTATTGGTGGTTTGGCTGGGATGGTGGTGTTCAGGCACAAAACCCGAAAAAATCTTTTCTGGCTTGCCACTATTCTTGGGATCGGTTTCCTGGTCTGCCTGGCGGCTTTTTTCTGAGGAAAAGCAATCCGGTCCTCAGACCCAACCTCAGCCTGGACTTCTGACAGCCAGAAATTTGTGCGAAAAATCCTACATATTCGATTAAACCCGTCATTTGTGTGCTATATTTAACTAATTCGCTTAACATCCTGCCCATGGAGAGGAAGGATTTTTTTATGGTCGACATTCAGAACATTTCTGAGATTCGTCCGTCTATCTCGGAAGAGTTTTCGGTCGGCACGTTTGTGCCCCGAACGGAAGCCATACAGCGTGCCTACACGTGGGGGCAGCAGGTGCACGCGGGTCAGGTTCGCCTGTCAGGCGAGCCTTATTTCGAGACCCACTGCGGCTGGGTGGCAAGCTTTGTCGACCGCCTGGTCCAAAAAGAAGCCTGGACCATTGCGGCTCTCCTCCATGATACGGTAGAAGATCAAGGCGAAACTTTCGACGAGATCAAAGCCCTTTTCCCCGGTTCCCTGGGCGAAGAAGTCGCCCACATCATCGACGGTCTGACCAAAATGAGCAACCCGAGGGATGGATCCTCGCGTGAGTTGGAAACCCTGCGGAAAATTGCGATGTTCCGTGATCCGGCGGTCTTTGTGGTAAAACTGGCGGATAAAAGCCACAACCTGATGACCCTGCATTACCAATCTCCCGGCAAACAGTGGCAAAAGGCAACCGAAGCGATTCGTGCCTACGGCAAACTCGCCGGCATTCTTAATTGTTACCGTTGGCGCCGCTGGATTGAAGATATGGCTTTCCCCTACGCCGAGCCCGCCGCTTTCACCAAAGTTAAAAACAAGATCGACACTGACCCCCGCCTGAACATCAACTTTATCCGCTACTACCTCAACGAACTCGGTCACCTGATGGAAGCAGAGGGCGTGGATGGGTCAATCCGCTTCACGGTCAATGGCTACTGGCAGGCATGGGATAAGCTGCAGCGCATGGCACGCAGCCACCGCACTTCGCTCGATGACTTCTCGGCTGTGAATGATATTGTCAGCTTTCGTATGCTGGTGCGCAATGACGATGAAACCGCATGCTACCGCCTGCTTTCGCGCGTGAACCGCTATTTTAGCCGCAACCTCGACCAGGACCGCTTTGATGACTACATCGCCTCTCCCCAAAATGGTTATCGCGCGCTCCAGGTGACCGCGTATCTGCCAGGCACCGGCGCGATTGAAGTTGCCATTGCCACCGATAGCATGGAAGGCGAAAACACCTGGGGTGTGATCTACGCCATCAACCACAACCAGGACATCAGCCGCTATACCCCGGTACAAATTCTGACACCTTTTGGCGGAACGCGCTTCTTACAGGAGGGCAGCACCGTTCTGGACGGAGTCGCCGCTATCCAGGAGTTTTACCTCGACAAAATTCACAAAGTCCTGGTAAACGGCGAGGAACGGCACCTTTACGACACCCTCAACCCGGGAGATGTTGTGGAAGTGTTGAGCGGCGAACCCCACAAAACCCCCGATCCAGACTGGCTGAACCACTGCAACGCATCCACCGCCCGTTTGCTGCGTAACGTGCTGGCAATGGTCAACCTTAAAGCCGCCAGCCACCGGGGTCGCGATCTGATCCACAATGTTATCTCCGATCGCGGCATTCTGGACCTCGATGACGTGCGCGCCCTGGACCCAAACCGCATCGAAGCCCTGCTCGGGCTTCTGGCGTGCGCCAATCTGGACGATCTTTATTCCGCGATTGGTGGAGGTTCCATCTCCATCGATGAGTTTCAAAACGCTCTCGACCTCGTAGGCATCTCCCGAACTGCTTTACGCTGGACATCATTGCTGGTGGAAGGTCCCGAAGCCACGAACCGACCCGGCAGGCTGGCTTACTTTGCGGGGATGGTTTCCGAGTTAGGCGGAAACATCCTGAGGGCGGTCAGTTCCACCTCAGTAAATGGCGGATTCAGATTGCGAATGATCCTTGGCGGCATTGAAGGCGAACAGCGCGAGGTGCTGATTGACCGCTTCAACTCCAATCGCTACCCTGTCAGCAAGATAGAAATCGCGTAACACGCTCAGCCTGATTGCCATTCCAAAAACCCGTGTTAGAATCAGACAGAATTTTACACAAGGCTATTACGCCTTTTTTGAAAGGTATTTGTCCCTATGCAAAATAGAGAAACCAGAGCTTTTCTGACCTCCATCGGGCTCTCATTGATTGCCTTCTTTTCACTGCTGCTGCCCAACCTGGCATCCGCATCAAGCATCACCCCCCAGGGCGTTGGTCCAACCGGTTCGGGACCCGCCCAACCAATCGGGGATACCGTAAAAGTTGAAGCGTATTACTTTTACTCAACAAGCTGCGCCCACTGCATGGACATCCTGCAGAATATTGTGCAGCCGCTCGAAGCAAAATACCCCGGTCTGCTTGGCATCAAGCTAATTGAGCTTAGTGAAAGCGTAAACTACGAAGCGTTGATGAACGCGGAAACAGCGTTTGGCGTTAGCACATCAGACCGCGGTCTGCCTGTTGTGATTATTGGCGACCAAATGCTCAATGGCGAAGAAAAGACACGCAGCCAATTCGTTGACCTGGTCGAAGCCGGGCTCGAAGGCGACGGCATCAAACTGCCGGAAATTCCCGGCGTGGACCCTTCGCTGCTGGTAGTTTCTCAAGGGCTAGTCGCAACTGAAACTCCGCTGGTCTGCAGCCCAGACGACCCTACCGCCTGTGAAGTTTCCGCGCCAATCTATGCCGCGTATTTCTATCAGACTGGCTGCAAGGAATGCGCGCGGGCAGAAACAGACCTGGCTTATCTAAAGAACAAATACCCCCAGTTGATCATCGAGGAGTTTAATATTTTCGACGAAGCCGCAATGGCGGAGTGGATGGCTGCCCGTGTTGGGGTGGAGAAAGACTTCAACACACCTGCCCTCTTCATTGGCGATAACGCCTGGATTGATGATACCGAACTCTCACCAGCCGCGATCGAACCTGTTTTGCTGGAACTCAGCACAACAGGATCACCGGCATATTGGGAAGATTACAACCCCAACGAAGGCAACAGCGCGCTGCAAGCTCGTTTTGAAAAGATGGGTTGGGTGGCAGTCGTCCTGGCAGGGCTGGTGGACGGTTTGAACCCATGCGCCTTCGCCACCATCATTTTCTTTGTGTCGTATCTCTCCCTAAGCGGGAAAAAGGGTCGGGAAATCCTGATTATCGGCGCGTGCTTTACCCTGGGTGTCTTCATCGCATACTTAGTGGTCGGTATGGGATTCTATAAAGTGCTCGACATGATCTCCGCGTTTACCGCGGTGATCAGCAAGATCGTCTACGTCCTGACGGCTGTACTGTGTATTGTGTTAGCGGTCCTTAGCATTCGCGACTTTTTCAAGGTACGCCATGGCGACCTAAGCGATATGGCGTTGAAGCTCCCCGAACCACTGCGTAAACGCATCAACCAAACAGTGCGCGAGGGACGCAAAGCCAGCAGTTATTTCCTTGGGGCTTTCGTCACCGGGCTGCTGATTTCCTTATTGGAATTAGCCTGCACAGGTCAGATTTACCTACCGGTGATCATCTCCATGAGCTCAGTCCCGGCAATGCGCAGTCAGGCAATTCTTTACCTGGTGCTTTATAACCTGATGTTTATCGTGCCTCTGATCGTGGTTTTCTTCCTGGCGTATTATGGCACGAGCTCCAAACAATTCACCGAATTCCTGCGGAAACATGCCGGAGCCGTCAAAATCGGAATGACCATCGTGTTCCTGATATTAGCAGCCTGGTTGATTGTCTCCTTATTGAAGTAAACTGTTTCGGTTTCACTGGAAACATAAAAAAGACTGGCTACTAATGCCAGTCTTTTTTTTATGGTTATAGACCCTCCCCGTAACCGCCTGACCAGCAGATTGTGGATGAACTCCGCACAGAAACCTAAACGGTGATATCAAGCACTACCTGCTTCGCTAGCAGCTTATTTTTCTCTTCCCATGGAAAAAACGGGGAAACGCAATCCCCCAATGTGGATTTTCTCGCGAGGCTGGGAGTTGTTACCGATTGAACTTCTTCGCGAATCGCGCGAAGGTTGAGACCATATGCACATACAGCCCGGAGAGCTCGCCACTGATGGTTGCCTCTTGGACTGCTTTTCTC
>JAYFQB010000233.1:0-2021 GCA_034927385.1 Anaerolineaceae bacterium
CCTACAATTGACCTGAAACGTTTTCGATGGGTTTACCTAATCATAACCGCGGTTTTTGTTTACTACATCGCCCAGCTTTTCAACTATCAGATCGTCAATGGTCAGGAATACCAGGCACAAGCCGAAGCAAACCGCACGCGAGTTATCAGCGTCGCGACCGAGAGAGGCATGATATTCGATCGAAATGGGATTGTGTTGGCGCGAAATGTGGCGCAATATAACGTGACAGTGACGCCAGCTAATTTGCCCGAATCGGAAGGCAAAACCCGGGAAATTTTTGCCCAGCTCAGCGCGTTGATTGGTATTCCAGTCAGTGAGGGTGAGGTTAATGAGCAAACCGCGAGTTCCTTCAGCCCCTGCTATTCAACTCTTGGAATCGAACAGATGGTTGAGATAGCTGATAGCCTTTGGCCTTACCAGGCAACACGCTTGATATGCGACATCGACAAAGAAACAGCCATGGTGATCATGGAAAAGGGCAGTGATTGGTCCGGGATCGACGTCGAGATCGAGCAAATTCGCGAATACCCAACCGGTAACCAGACCGCTGAGATTATCGGATTTCTTGGTCCCATTCCGGAAGTGCTGTTGGATTACTACACCGAACTTGGCTTTGTTTCCGGAAGGGACAAGGTTGGCTATATGGGCATCGAAAACTCGATGCAGGACGTACTCGGCGGAACCAACGGTCGGCGGGTGGTGGAAGAAACGGTTAGTGGTGAGATCGTTCGGGACATCGAAGAACCGATTGAGCCTGTTCCTGGGCAGAACGTCTATCTTTCGATTGATTACCGCCTTCAGCAGGCAGCACACGCGGCTTTGGTGAATGAACTGGACTTCTGGAACGAACGTTACATGCTTTGGCAGAATGAGATCCTGAGCACGATGGGGGTTGTGGTGGCAATGGATGCGAAGACGGGTGAGATACTCGCGATGGTGTCTTATCCAAGCTATGACAATAACCGAATGTCGCCATACATTCCGGCTGATTACTACGAACAGCTCAGCACCGATCAACACAGACCTTTGCTCAATAAAGCGATTAGCTCCGAGCTCCCACCGGGTTCTGTATACAAGATGGTTTCAGCACTCGGCGTGCTGAACGAAGGCGTGGTTACGCCTTATCAGACGGTTGAAGATCCTGGAATGATTACCTTACGCCAGCAATTTTATGAAACCGACATTGGCACACTGCAAAACTACTACTGTTGGGATCATGCCGGGCATGGTCAAGTGGATTACCTCCATGGCATCGCCTATTCCTGCAATGTGTACTGGTATAAAGTCGGCGGTGGATATGCAGGCGAAGTGGAAGACGGAGGCTTGGGCATCTGGCGTATGGATGAATACGCCGCCGCACTTGGCTATGGAGCGGTAACCGGGCTTGAGCTGCCTGGCGAGGCGGATGGATTGCTGCCGAACCCAACATGGAAACGGTTGAACATTGGTGAAAACTGGGCAACTGGCGACACATACCTTGCAGCTGTAGGCCAGGGGTATGTTTTGTCAACGCCGGTGCAGGTGTTGAACTCGATTAATACGATCGTGAACAACGGCAAGCACTACAAATTGACGATCATTGACAAGATCACCGATTACGACGGAAATACCTCCTACCAAAGCGAACCAGAAATCTTGTGGGATATCACCAAAGACCCGATTATCGCAACGTACGAAGGCAATAATCGCACCGATGAGATGAAACTGGTGGACCAGGATGTTATCGATTATGCAAAGTTGGGGATGGAGATGGTGACCCGCGACGACGGCACAGCCTGGTATGAGTTTCAGACTAACCCCTGGAAAATTGCCGGAAAGACCGGCACGGCTGAGTTTTGTGATGACTGGGCTAACCGCGAGGGGTTGTGTACTCCCGGTTCGTGGCCCGCGCATGCGTGGTTCGTAGGCTACGCGCCTTATGACGACCCGGAGATTGTCGTGGTCGTGAGCATCCCGAACGGATGGGCGGGCGCACGGGCGTACATCACGGTCCAGGAGGTCATCCAGTTCTACCTTGACAG
>JAYFQB010000195.1:0-2815 GCA_034927385.1 Anaerolineaceae bacterium
ACAAGTCATTGACGATCAAACCGCCCTGGTGCAGTCCCTGGAAGCTGAAAGAGGCGGGCTTTCCAACGCGCGGATTGAAATGCAAAACAGAATCAGCGAAATTCGCCGCACCTTGGACCAAAACCGAAGCCAGGTCAACCGCCTGAACCTTGAGAAGAACAAGCTGGTTAATCGTCTGGACTTGCTAAAGCAGGGCCGTGAAAGTTTGGCTGGTTTTGGTGAAGGAGCCAGGGCGTTGATGAAGACCACTTCACACGGAGGGCCATCCAGCAAAATGATGGACATTGCCACCCGGTTGAAGGTACCTGAGAAGTATGAAAAGGCCGTAGCGGCGGCCCTGGGCGAGGCTGTTGACTTGCTCGTGGTGCGTGGTTCGGCATTTGATGAGCACCTTTTAAATGATGTCTCGCAGGCCGTCAATGACAGGGTGGCCATTTTACCGGAAAAGGAAGTCCAGCCCAGGCAACGCGCCAAGGTTGTGGAGGACAAGCGCTTGGAGGGGATCGCCTCTGAACTGGTCAGCTGTGACGAAGCGCTCAGGCCGGTGGTCGAACTCCTTTTGGGCGATTACCTCGTTGTCTCAGACCTGGGAGCCGCGTTGAGCTTACGGCGCAAAGCAGGCGGGTGGAATTTTGTTACGCTTGAGGGAGAGACAATCCTGGAAAAAGGGGTTGCCATCCTGGGGAAGAGCAAGTCAACTTCAAAGGTGAGCTATTCCCGGCTGGTGGACGAGCTGGAGACCTCGATTGCTGGCCTGGATGACTCCCTCAAGGGAGCTGCCGAGATTGAATCCAAGGAAAGCCAGCGTCTCTCCACGCTTGAAGAAGGGATGAATCAATTGGTGCAGGCGGACCGGGAATTGGCCGCAAAATTGGAGCGCGCGGGAAAGGAGCTTTCAGCGGGGCAATTGAGCGCAGACAAAGCGCAAAGCCAGGCGAAATGGATTGCTCAGCAAACAGGGCAAAGCCAGGCGCTGGTGGAGACAATTGCGCAACAACTGAAAGCGCTGGATGAAAAAGAAGCGTTGAGCACCTCCAGGCTTGATGAGCTCAATATTGCCTTGAACGAAGTCAGGTCGAAATTCAATCAACTCGACTTGCAGACCTTGGAGCAACAGTATCAATACCTGGAAACCGAACGGAAGATGCTCTCACAATCGCTTGCGCACAGCAAGGCCGCGCTGCAGGACCTGGAACTACGCCTGAACATTGACCGCACGCGACAGGCACAATTAAACGAAAGAAAAGGAATGCTCGAACGGGCTTCCCTGGACTTTTCGCGGCAGTTGGAAGGGGTCCGGAACCAGATAAAGACCGTCCAACAAGCCGATGAAAGGCAAAGACGCGATGAACTCGCCGTTTTGGAGCAGGAACTTGCTAGCCTGGAACAACAATTCGAGAGCCAGAACATGATGGATGCCGACCATCAAAAGTCAATCAGCATGATTGACCGCCAGATTGTTCACTACCAATTAGAGCTCGCCCGCCAACAGGAAAAAATGGAAACTTTACGTGCCCGAATAGAAGATGATTTTGGCATGATTGAGTTGGAGAACGGAAAGGACATCGCCTTCAGTGCTCCGCTGCCATTCCCTGACTTGGTGATTGAGAAACTGCCCAAGGCCCAGGACCTGCCAGAGGGCATCGAGGAAGCCATCAGGCAGCAGAAGAACCAGCTGAGAAGAATTGGCTCGGTCAACATCGAAGCGGAGGCGGAATACCAGGCCGTTAAGGAACGCTTTGAAAGCCTCACGCGGCAAATCCAGGATTTGAACGCGGCCATCCTTGACCTGCAAAAACTCATCCGGGAGCTTGACCAAATCATGCGGACTGAGTTCCTGCAGACGTTCAAGGCTGTGAGTGTTGAGTTTTCGCACATGTTCTCAAGGCTCTTTAATGGAGGCTCGGCGCGCCTCATCCTCTCGGATGAAGAGGACCCGATTGAGGGCGGCATCGAAATTGAGGCCCGTCTGCCAGGCCGGCGGGAACAGGGGCTGGTGCTGCTTTCAGGCGGTGAGCGCAGCCTCACGGCAGTAGCGTTGGTGTTCGCGCTGCTAAAAATCTCGCCAACACCATTTTGCGTTTTGGATGAAGTGGACGCCATGCTGGATGAATCCAACGTGGGACGCTTCATCGATTTGCTGCGCGATCTCTCCACTGAGACCCAGTTCCTGCTGATTACGCACAATCGCAATACGGTCTCGGCCGCTGACGTCATTTATGGTGTGACCATGGGAAAAGACTCGGCCAGCCAGGTGATTAGCATGAAGCTCGACGAAGTGAACGAAGAGTACCTGAAGTAATTGACCTAAAACACGGAAAATAAAAAAGGCTGGCAATCGACGACTGCCAGCCTTTTTTTATACTTGATGCGCTTAGCTTGAGAAAATCGCGCTTTGCAGATCCGAAGGAACCGCCGGGATGCTGGGGGTGTATTCAGACCAGATGGGATCGATATTGACATCCGTCCTTGAATCGCGCAGGTCTTTCAGCCAGTTGGTGAAGGTGGTTTCCTTTAGCTGCGAGAAAGCATCCGCGGTCAAGGGGTTGGTGGATTTGCCCACCAGTTGGATGATGTGCCAGCCTTCGCTGGTTTTTACTGGGTCGCTGACCTGGCCGATATCAGTTAAAGCGAATGCCGCGTCTTCGAATTCCTGGATCATAACACCTCGGCCAAACCAACCCAGGTCCCCACCGTTGTCCTTATTGGATGTGTCGATGGAGTAGGTGGCTGCCAGGGTGGCCCAATCTTCGCCCGCGTTCAGTTTTTCGAGGACTGTGTTGGCTTCTTCTTCTGTTGAGACAAGGATGTGCCT
>JAYFQB010000355.1:0-3406 GCA_034927385.1 Anaerolineaceae bacterium
TGCCTAGGGGCGGGAGCATGTTATAATCATTGCATGACTGGTCCGGTGAGCGGTCCATTTGTTTGGGCTGCGAGCAAGGAGACCTGCAATAAAACAATATCTATAGGAGCATACGTCATGGCATTGAAAAAAGATTTGAAAACTGAAATTATCGAGAAGTACGCACGCGAAGCTGGCGACACGGGTTCCCCCGAGGTACAAATCGCCCTGCTCTCCAAGCGCATTTCCCAACTGACCGATCACCTGCGCGTCAACAAGCACGACGAGTCTTCTCGCCGCGGTCTGCTGAAGCTGGTGGGTCAGCGCCGTCGTCTTTTGGCTTACCTGCGCCAGAAGAATTATGAGAGTTTCCTGGCGATTACGGAATCCCTGAACATTCGCCGGAAATAATTGTTAGATGAAGGTCAATTGCGCGTAAACAACTCCCTCCACCTGTTTTAATCAAGGTGGGGGAGTTTTTCGTGCAGCTAATTTTGTAAATGGAAAATTGCCAGTCGGGTATTGAAAATTGCTGATCAGTTTCTGAACGGCGGCTTTCAGTCCCTGAACTGGCCAACAGTGAAAGGACACTATGAAACCAGAAGCCAAGTATTTTTCAACCACCCTTGGTGGTAAAGAGGTCACCTTTGAGACCGGTCGAATCGCTCGCCAGGCAGGCGGGTCAGTAATCCTGCGCCAGGGTGACAGTATGATGTTTGCTGCAGCCACAATGGGCAACCTGCGTGAGGGCAGTGACTTCTTCCCGCTGACTGTGGATTACGAAGAACGTATGTACGCCGGCGGCAAAATCCCCGGATCGTTCTTCCGCCGCGAAGGACGCCCCTCCACCGATGCCACACTCGTGGCTCGTCTGACCGACCGCCCACTGCGCCCGCTCTTCCCTGAAGGCATGCGCAATGAAGTCCAGGTTGTGCTGATGTCGCTTTCCGCAGACGCGGAAAATCCGCTGGACATGCTCGCGATCAACGCCGCTTCGGCTGCTTTGATGATTTCCGACATTCCCTTTGGCGGTCCAGTCGGGGCAGTCCGAGTTGGTTTTGTAGATGGAAAACTGGTGGTGAACCCCACCATCCAGGAAATGGAAATTTCGACGCTCGATTTGCGCGTTGCTGGCACCAAGGAAGCTCTTCTGATGGTCGAAGCCGGAGCAACCGAAGTTACCGAAGTTTTGATGGCTGAGGCGCTTCAGTTGGCGCATGAGTCCATCCAACCCATAATCGAAACTCAACTGCGCATGGCGGCTGAGGTCGGCAAAGCCAAGAAGGCTGTCAAGCTGGCGGAAAAGGACACCGCTCTGATCTCCCAGGCAAAAGAGGCTGTTCAGTCTCGTCTGAATGCCCTGTTGGACCAGGAATACAGCAAAGAAACGCTCTACGGCGGCATTGCCGAGATCAAAGAAGCATATATTCTTGAACAGGCAGGCGAAGAGCCAACCCCCGAGTCAGTCGCGACATTAGGCGCGGCGTATGACGAAGCTGAAAAACAAATCATCCGCGAACGGATTCTGAACTTTGGCAAGCGTCCTGATAACCGCAAGGTCTACGAAGTACGCGAAATCACATGCGAAGTTGACATTGCTCCGCGCGCACACGGTTCGGGTTTGTTCACCCGCGGTGAGACCCAGGTGTTGACCCTGGCGACCCTTGGTACCCCCAAGGAAGCCCAGGAACTCGACAACCTCAACGGCATGGATTCAAAGCGATACATGCACCATTATAATGTCCCGCCTTACTCCCCCGGTGAAACCAAACGCCTCGGTGGTCAGTCCCGACGCGAAATCGGGCATGGCGCCCTGGCAGAACGGGCTTTGTTACCCGTTATCCCAAGCGAAAAAACCTTCCCATACACGCTGCGTTTGGTCTCTGAGGTGATGGCTTCGAATGGTTCCTCATCAATGGGATCCGTTTGTGGTTCAACCCTCGCCCTGATGGACTGCGGCGTGCCGATTTCGGCACCTGTTTCCGGTGTGGCTATGGGTTTGATCATGGAAGGCGATCGATATGTCATCCTGACCGATATCCTCGGAACCGAAGATCACCTTGGCGACATGGACTTCAAAGTGGCTGGCACACGCAACGGCATCACTGCCCTGCAGATGGATATCAAAATTGGCGGTATCACCCCCGAAATTATGGCGGAAGCTCTCGATCGTGCTAAGTCTGCCCGGTTCTACATTCTCGACCAGATGCTGGCGACAATCGCTGAACCTCGCCCGAGCCTGAAGCCGCACGTGCCCAGGATCGAATCGGTGAAAGTTCCGATCGACAAAATCGGCGCAATCATCGGACCTGGCGGCAAGAATATTCGCGCCCTCCAGGCAGACACCAACACCAAGATCGATATCGATGACGACGGCACGGTTTATATTGCCTCCGTGGAGGGCGTAGGCTTCGAAGAAGCCCGCGACCGCATCCTTGCGGTTACTGAAACGGCTGAAATCGGAAAGATTTACACCGGAAAATGCGTGCGTGTCACTGACTTTGGCGCGTTCATCGAAATTTTGCCCGGAATTGACGGCATGGTTCATATTTCCCAGCTTTCCAGCGAACGCGTTGAAAAAGTTGAGGACGTGGTCAATTTGGGCGACGAACTGACGGTTATGGTCACAGACGTAACCCCCGAAGGGAAAATCCGCCTTTCGCGCCAGGCTCTGCTTGAGGGATGGACCCCCGAGGAAGCCCGTGAACACGATAATCCCAACCGCGGCAAGAGCAGCGGTGGGCAGCGTTCGGGTGGTAACCGCCGGTCTGACCGAAGCGGAGATCGACGAAGTTCTGGCGGTGACCGCCGGGACCGCAGAAACTAAGCTTCGCATGGTTCTCAAAACAGGATGCCAACTGGCATCCTGTTTTTTTCTCCATCTCACAACCCCCATAATTGTTCAGGCTGTTTCCGTGTGCCGCATCTGGAGATTATTATTCTGGTCTTGTGAAAATTATAAAAATCCACTAATTTACAATAAAAAGTTGTATACTTTTAATAATCACGTCCACCTACAACTAAATAAAGGAGAAACCATGAAAATGAAAAGTATGTATTTGTCCATACTGATTGTCATCTCCTTACTTGTTAGCATGCTAACATGGGGTGACACATCGGCACATGCATCGGATCAATTAATACCGCCGGCGAGGCTTTTCTATGTAAAAGTTGGCGGTTCTGGAGACTGTTCTTCCTGGGAGTCCGCCTGCGATCTCCAGGATGCGCTTTCTCTGACGCTGACATCAGAGGATACAATCTGGGTTGCGGCGGGAACATACAAACCTACTAAAACAGATGACCGCGAAGCCAGCTTTCAGCTTAGTGCTGGAGTGAAAATGTACGGAGGCTTTCCAGCAACTGGTGACGGCGAGAGAAACTGGCTGACCAACGTTACAACGTTGAGTGGAGAAATCGGCGTAATCGG
>JAYFQB010000073.1:0-5318 GCA_034927385.1 Anaerolineaceae bacterium
CAATAAGGATAGACATAACCTTATAAAAAATTATTCTTATGGCATGCAGAATAAGATTCAATTACTTTGTTGCTTAATACGCAACCCCAAAATATTGTTACTGGATGAGCCCCTTTCTTCTTTTGACATCATCGTTTCTCACGATATCAGACAAGTTCTCATAGAATTGAAGAGCAATCATATCATCTTGATGGCAACCCACCTTTTACAATTAGCCGTTGACATTAGCGATGAGATCTATCTTTTGAAAAACGGTGCAATAATCCATCCTCCATTTAAT
This sequence comes from Anaerolineaceae bacterium, assembly GCA_034927385.1. Classification (GTDB taxonomy): domain Bacteria; phylum Chloroflexota; class Anaerolineae; order Anaerolineales; family Anaerolineaceae; genus Mesolinea. The sequence continues at coordinate 281 of JAYFQB010000073.1, forward strand.
TCAATAACCAATAGCGGTTTTGAACCATATATCATGGAAGCCTTGAAGGATGAGGCATAATGAGGAATATCTATTACTATTCGAAGATCAACACATTAATGAGTGCGAATAGTCTGCTATATTCCATTAGTAAATTTCCTCTTTTCAAGGGAATGGAAGTTACAACTCTCTATAAAAACGAGAAACTGAAGAATGCTATCGGAATTATTGGATTCGTTTTAGAAATATTTAAGAACTTCGTTGGAAGCAGCGCGTTAGTATATTTACTCATTGTGTATATTCCAGATCTATTAACCAGCTCAAAATCTTTTGGTTATTCACTAAGCCCGGAAATTCGCCAGTCTTTGTTCATCATACTTTTCTGTTTGGCGCCTTCCTTAATGCAATCGATCGTTTTTCATAACCCTGAAAAAGATTATCCATTTCTGTCTTTTTTCCAGATTGATCCAAAAACTTTTTACCTGCTCAAGATTGTGCAGTATTTCTTTCGAAGTATTTTGTTCGTCCCTATTCTTTTTTATATTTTTCATGAACCGATTACAGTTGTTATGCTGGTCATGTTTGACATCGCGACAGCATTATTGAGCAATAGTTTCTTCTTGAAGTATTACGATGAAAAAGGAAACCTACCGAATCACAACGCGCGTTATCTGCTCGCTTTCGTATTTGCAGTTGCAACTTATGTTGGTCTTTTGTTTGGAAAACTACCAGGATTACCAAACGACAGACAACTTCATTTATTAATAATCCTTAGCCTAACATCAATTGGGGTTGGTTGTTGGTTTTACGCAATAAGATACAAGAAATATAACAATATTGCCACTCAATACGCTAACAAACATGTGGCAGCATTACATGTTTCGATATCGACCACATTGAATGAAGATGATATTGGCTTGAGAAATTCAGAATCTGATGAAAATGAAACCTACCTGGATAAATTCGAATCGCTCTCACCTCAGCACTATATTGAGAGAGCTTTCCTGCATCGATTTAAAAAACCTATTATCGGTTTTATTAAAAATAAAATTCTCTGGAATCTTGCAATTTGTGTCATGCTTGGACTCATAATAAGGTGGGGATTTATATCTATTGACAATAGCAAAATACTGAACTATTCTCCGATACTTCTTAGTTTAGTATTGTCAATGACCTATGGTAGAGCATACTTTCAGCTCTGTTTTCGAAATACTGATCTGCCGCTATTACATCTCCAACTCTACTCCAAAAGCACAATACAAAAATCGATCTGGATGAGGCTGGCAGTTATTCTGGTTTGTGGTTCCATAATGCTGGCTTTTTTTGGCTTAAGTCTTCTTGTGTTAATTCGTTTAGGTGGCATCCCGATCTCGATGAGAGACTTATCAAATCTCATGGGAATTTATGCCCTTGTTTTCTTGATTTATGAAATCTATAACACCATTACGTACTATCTGTTTCAGCCCTATTCCACTGAGCTAACTATAAAACATCCAGCATACACAGTCCTAAGTATTGCTGAAATACTGTTTGGCATTCTGGTCCTGTTTTCCAGATCAAATGTGATTGAACTAATTAAACCCCTGGGCGTAACTTTATTGCTCTTAACGATTGGACTTATATTGTTGACTATGAAAGTTGACACCACTTTTAAGCTTCGATTGTGAAAATGCCTTTCCGATTGATTATTCTGCGAGGTGAATCACCTGCACCCGGCTGTCATAGCTCCTAATCATATTTAGAACATTATCATGTTGCTCTTGCACATGTGAACACACCTCTCTTGCCGTCGGTAAAATATGTTATACTCTCGTCACAAACACGATGGCAGAACATCGGTCATCCGCCAGAGAGCAGCCGCCAGGCTGAAAGGTTGCAAGCGCCCCCGGAGCGCGTTAGACCCCACTCACCTGCCCCTCCAAAAGAGCGTGGCTGCGGTGATGCCCTTTAGCCGCAGACGGTCAGACCCGTTATAGCCTCCATGAGCTGCTCATCTTCGTGATGGGAAGCAGGGTGGTACCGCGAAAGCAATTTCGTCCCTGCACGCAGGGATTTTTTATTTAATAACATACTGTAAGCCTATTTCTGTAAAAGACAGACCGGAAGGCGCAACAGCAAAGAACAGGAGCAGACATGATCGACCCAACCGCAGTACCAACTTATCGACCCGAAGAGATCGAGCCAAAGTGGCAGGCACGCTGGGAGGCGGACCGCCTCTACCAGCCTGAGCGCGACTCGAACAAAACCAAGTTCTACGCCCTCACCATGCTGCCCTACCCTTCCGGCGACCTTCACATCGGTCATTGGTATGCCATGACGCCCCCAGATACCCGTGCCCGCTTTAAGCGCATGCAGGGTTACAACGTATTCTTCCCGATGGGTTTCGATGCCTTCGGTCTGCCGGCTGAAAACGCTGCCATCAAGCATAATATCCATCCGAAAAAATGGACTTATGCCAACATTGAACGCATGCGCGGGCAGTTGCGCACCATGGGTAATTCTTTTGATTGGCGGGCTGAAATCGTTTCGTCTGACCCCAAGTATTACCGCTGGACACAGTGGTTCTTTGAGCAATTCTACAAGCATGGGCTGGCATACCAGAAACTCTCGCCCGTTGACTTTTGCCCGAATTGCAACACCACCCTCGCGCGAGAACAGGTGCACGGCGATGACCGCCACTGCGAACGCTGCGGCACGCCCGTGATCCGCAAGGACCTGAAGCAGTGGTTCTTTAAGACTTCCGCCTATGCCGAGGAGCTGCTCAACTATGATGGGCTCGACTGGCCCGAATTTATCAAGACTCTACAGCAAAAATGGATCGGGAAGTCTCAAGGCGCGTCCATCACTTTCAGAACTGAAGCCGGCGATGGGATTGAGGTCTTCACCACCCGTCCCGACACGCTCTGGGGCGTCACCTTCATGGTGCTTTCGCCCGAGCATCCGCTGGTGGAAAAAGTGACCACCCCCGCCCAGTTGGACGAGGTTCGTGCCTATCAGGAGCAAGCCAAACGCCAGTCCGACATCCAGCGCGAATCGGTCACGCGCGAGAAAACCGGCGTCTTCACCGGCGGCTATGCCATCAACCCCGCTTCTGGTCAGCATATCCCGATTTGGATCGCCGACTACGTGCTGATGGGTTACGGCACCGGCGCGATTATGGCAGTTCCCGCGCATGACCAACGCGATTTCGAATTTGCGCGTCAGTTCAACCTGCCGGTCATGGTCGTGATCCATGCCAATGGGGACAGCCTGATTGACCCCGACGCGATGACCGAGGCGGTGGAAGCGCACGGCTCAATGGTCAATTCCGGTCCGCTCACCGGCACGCCCGAAACCGAGTCCATGGCTGCGGCGATTCGCTACGCTGAGGAAAACGGCTTCGGTTTTGGCACAACCAGCTTTCGCCTGCACGACTGGCTGATTAGTCGCCAACGTTACTGGGGCGCTCCAATCCCAATGATCTACTGCCCGACTTGCGGCACAGTCCCTGTGCCTGAAGATCAATTGCCCGTTTTGCTGCCGGATGACGTGGAATGGAAACCAACCGGCGAAAGCCCGCTCAAGCTGCACCCCACCTGGCGCTTCACCACCTGCCCGGTTTGCGGCGGCGCCGCGGAACGCGAGACAGACACCATGGACACCTTCATGTGTTCCAGTTGGTATCACCTGCGCTATCTGAGCCCGGATTATGCCGAAGGTCCTTTTGATCCTGAGCAGTACAACTACTGGATGCCGGTGGACACCTATACCGGCGGATCCGAGCATGCCACCATGCACCTGATCTACACGCGCTTTTTCCATAAAGCCGCGCGCGATTGCGGCATTACGAAAGGTCCCGAGCCTATGCTGCAACTGCGCAACCAGGGAATGGTTTTGGGTGAGGACGGCGAAAAGATGAGCAAGAGCCGCGGGAACGTTGTCAACCCGGACGACCTGGTGGCGCGTTATGGCGCTGATACAGTCCGCGCGTATATCATTTTCTTCTGCCGCTGGGAGTTGGGCGGACCGTGGTCCAGCTCAGGCATCGAGGGCAACAGCCGCTGGCTGCGGCGGGTTTGGTACATGCTGATGGAGCCAGGAGAAGGAACCGCCGAGCCTCAAATTCTGCGTGCCCTGCGCCGCAAGGCTCACCAAACGCTGAAACGAGTGACGTACGATTTTGAGAATTTCGAGTTCAACACGATCGTTTCGAGCCTGATGGAGCTGCTAAACGAAATGGGTCGCGCCAAGAATGCCGGGGCGTTTGGTACGGAAGAGTGGAACGAAGCAGCAGATATCTACCTGCGCATGCTGGCGCCAGTCTGCCCGCATATCGCCGAAGAGCTATGGGAACGCCTGGGCAAGCCTTATTCAATCCACACCCAACCCTGGCCTCAGGTGGACGAGGAAGCCGCCAAGGAAGATATGATCACGTTGATTGTTCAGGTTAATGGGAAATTGCGCGACCGTATCGTGGTGGAGCCGGGCATCAGCGACGAGGACGCGGAACGCCTTGCCCTGGCTAGCGAAGCCGTCCAACAAACGCTGGAAGGCAGACCCATCCGCAAGGTGATCGTCGTACCGGGAAGATTAGTGAACATCGTCGGATAAAAATAGATAAGCAGGGCTCCAAATTGGAGCCCTGCTTTTTTATTCCCATCGGAGCAGGGGATTTACCGCGGGGGATTAACCTTCGAAGAATACCTTGCGCAGGGCTTCGAGCGCGGTCAGGATTTCGTGCCGCTCGCCTTGCATGGCTAAGTTCTCGCCGCTGACATACGAACCGATCGATTCGAGGGTGTCCTGTTCAAAAGCGACGACGTTATTCAGGATGGAGGCGGTTTTAAAGCCCCGCAAGCTCCCAATCGTAAACAGAGCGGCTGTTTCCATGTCCGCGCCGAGCACGCCCTGGCGCGACCAGTAGGCGTCGATTTCGGCTTCCTGATCCGTGTAAAAGCTGTCGTGGCTGCGAGCAATCCCAACATGATGGGCAAAGCCCTGCTCCCTGGCTGCCTCGATGCATGCAATCATCAGCCCCACATCGGGCACGGCAGGAAAAATCGCTTGGCTGTACGTTTTT
>JAYFQB010000081.1:0-4379 GCA_034927385.1 Anaerolineaceae bacterium
AAACCAATATCTGCTTCAATCCCATTGTTTAGGTCTGTTGATAATTTACAACCATGGGTACAATTGCTAAAAAACAGGATGAACAAAGAGCTCTCCTTAACTGCTCTTTTCTAGATTCTATGCAAAATTGAAACAGTATCTTTGATTGGTATGCGTTTCAAAAGTCCGTAGCTGTAGGTCAGGTTGCGCAGTTCAACCTGACATCAGAGATATCAGTTCGTGGAGTCAGGTTCAACAGAAGAACCTGACCTACACATTGAGTCGGTTGTAGGGCGAGATTGAACGCACCGAATAATTTTCCAAACGAACCCACTTAGTGCGTTCAACCCGCCATCACAGCAAGAATTGAGCAGCCTGGAGGGATAGGGATAATTTCTGGGAGACCTTACGGTCAACAACCTCGCGCGGTCAGGAGACCGGCGAGAACTGAGATTTTTGTAACCCAGCGGGCAGACACGGGGGTCTGCCCCTACCCAAATCATGCACCTGTAGGGGTCACCCCCCGTGGTGACCCGGGTTTTTCAGCCCTTGCTTGAGAGAGGGTCCGCATTTCAACCTGACGCCAGAAGCCTCTTTATGCCGAAGGTTTGATTTGCTACCATTCGTGTTGTCAGGTTCAACTGAAGACCCTGACCTACACACTCGTCGTGTTAAGAGCGATGATGATAAGCGGGACTGGTAGATTTTCTTTGTAATATTGCCCTTGGATTCCGCCATGATAATAGTAGAATATATGCGTTCAGATCGAGTCATAAGGAGGGATTATGGGCAAGGTCGTTGTGAAGTCAGTTGGTAATGGTCAGGCGTCTTTATTTGGATTCAAGCTTACAGGTATCAGGGCTGCTCAAGCACGCCTATCTCCAGCCAGTGTCTATAACCGACATCGGAAGGAGCTGTCAAATTTCATAAACATGTTGTACCGGGAGGGTGCTCCCATCACATACTGCCTCAGGATGCGGCTTCGTCCTTTTATCGAAAAAGGGCAGAATGGGGACATTCAAATCGCGCTTCTGATCAAAACCGAAGAGCGGTCAAAATCAGCTCTGGAGTCTTTTTCCGAATCGATCAGGCTCCTTTTGGGCGGCGTTTTCAAGAACCACCGCTGGGATTCGATTGAGAGCCTTGAGGAGCTGGAAGGCTTCATCAATCCGCTGGATTGGGAAAACGCCAAGCATGTCGAGATCAAACGTCGGCTCGAGAAGATCTATCTCGCGAATCTCCTCCCCGGCAGGTCGGTCGGCTTTCTGAATCAACCGACCTGTGAGGATGACCAGATAGCCGAGACAATCGACTACATTCACCCATTCACCGCCAATGAAGGCGCGTATGAACGCTTGTTCCGAACGCTTTTGAGCGGGAGGCAGGAAGTCGTTTGGAGCACCATCCTCTCGCCGACCGTCATTGACCAAAAAGAGAACGATTTCCTCTATCAGCAGCTCAATCAGTGCGAGGGCACCCGCCAGTCAAACGGCGAGTTTAAAGCTCTCCCCAGAAGCCGGGCGCAGGGGTTGATCGAAAACATGGTCAGGGGCTACCTGGTTTTGCAGGACATGCCTTTTTACATGAACATTATCCTTTCAACCAAGGAACCGCTCGACAAATCCATCCTCGAATGTTGCGGACTGGCAATCACCGAGCCGATCGGCTTCGGCAGCACTGGCAGGGATTCCGTCGACTTATCCACGTTCAACGTCGGCGGATACGACATCTGCAAACCGACCACAGAGCTCCAGCAAAAGGCAATCTCCGATAACCTGGCAAACCTAAACCAGGCAGACTGGGCGACTGAGAATCCATCAGAGGAACATCAGCGGCTCCAGTATCTGTACGACGCCAACGAAGCCATCACGGGTTTTTACTTCCCGGTTAACGCGGAAGATAACCTGCCGGGGATCGAAATGTTCACGCTCGAGGAACGTTCCCTGCCCCGAGAATTGATGGCGCTGGGGCAGTCAAGGAAAAAGAAAACCCTGATTGGCTTAAATCGTTATTCCGGCTACGAACAAAATGTGTTCCTCTCAGAGAGCACCCGCCGCCAACACACCTACATCGTTGGTCAGACGGGAACAGGCAAAACCACGCTCCTGAAAACGATGATCGCCTCCGACATGGAAGCGGGGAACGGGTTGGCTGTGATTGACCCCCATGGGGAATTTTACAAAGACCTGCTCTCCATCGTCCCGCTTTCACGAAAGGATGATGTCGTCCTGATTGATCCATCGGACTTCCAGTTCCCGGTCGGGCTGAATTTGCTGGAAGTAAAAGGCAATGATGAGCGCGACTTTGTGGTTAAGGAACTGCGGGCGATCTTTAAACGCTACATACGAGAGTATTTCGACATAGGCAGTGGGGAATACTATGGCCCCGTCTTCTTTCAACATGTCCAGAACAATCTGCTGCTCGCCATGTCGGATATTGACAACCCGGGAACAATTCTCGAGTTTTTTAACATTTTTATGCATAACAAGTATTGGGAAAGATGGCTGCCGCTAAAGTGGACAAATCCACTTCTGACCAACTGGGTCAACGATGTTCTTCCCAGAACAAATTACAGCATGGTCAGCCGAAATGATGGCGGCAGAATGGGGGATTACTTTGCAGCAAAGTTCATGGATTTCGTGAATGACAGCCGGATAAACAACATTTTTGGGCAGCCGCGATCGACAATTGATATCGAAAAAGCGGTCCGCGAAAACAAGATCATTCTGATCAACCTCTCCAAAGGGCTGCTTGGAGAGGCGAATTCGACCCTGCTGGGCATGATGCTGCTGGCAAAAATCACGACGGTGTTGATGGCAAGGGCAAAAGACATCTCCCAGGGGAAGAAAATTACGCCTTTCTATCTTTACGTTGATGAGTTTCAGAGTATTGCCTCTGAGAATTTCTCCATCCTGCTCGCGGAAGCGCGAAAGTTTGGGCTTGGGTTGATTCTGGCAAACCAATACCTCAGCCAGATTTCTGACCGCAATATCCTGACTTCGATTTTGGGCAATGTTGGGACGATGATCAGTTTTCGATTGGGGCTTGAGGACGCACAAATCCTGGAAAGCCAGTTCCTTCCAACTTTTTCACGGGAGGACCTTTGTAACCTGGCGAATTACAACGCCGTCATGCGTACAAATGTTGAGGGCGAACGCATTGTGCCCACCCTCTTCAAGACGATCCGACCGAGCATCCCGTCGAACGTTGCCACCGCCGACGATCTAAGGCAGGGTTCTCGCCAAAAATATGGGACGCCCATCATCCTCGTGGAAGATATCGTAAAGTACTCCCTCGCCCCAACCCGTTTTACCGTGGTTGACCTCAGTAAGGCAAAGATGAACGCCATCCAACAGCAAAAGTGGGCGGAAGTGGACTTGAACTTGCTGACCAAATATTGGGCGAATGACAGCAACTTTGAGCAGGACGCAATGGCGCAGATCGGGAAAACAATGCAATCCATGTTTACGTATCTCAATTGGCAAAGCAGGCTGCCAAAAGAAAAAGTTGCGGCGATTTGGGAGAAGATCAGGGGGTTGAAACATCCGGATTTCTACATCAACCCGGCACGGATTGAGGAGGAAGTCAGAGTTTCTGGGATAGAGCAGGTTTGTAACGCGCTCAACTACCTGAAAGACTATGGAAAAGCCATGCTCAAACTGTGTTGGCTAAAAAATGCCGCGCTGCGTGAGGATGAGAAGCTTTTAGAACTGAACAAAAAGGTGGAGGACCTCCTGATAAGTGACCATTTATTGGATGCTCTCGAAATCCTCAGGAACCATGAGATCGGAAAGTATTCTAAGGCATGGATTATCAAGGACGATGATGGCAGGTTTGTAACACGGTTCGTGGCACCGGACAGTTAATAGCCGGGAATTATCAACGGAATGGTTATTTGGGAAAGGCACCTGCCCAACAGGCTGAAAAGCGAAGCCGATTTTCCGGTTACGAAATCCCTCGTCGGGCGGAATGGACCTCTTCTGTCCACTCCGCCGATTCCCTATCTTCGACGTGAACATTGATGGCGGCGGTGAAATACTTGTAGGGCGGAATGGCGTTCCTTTCGCCACTCCGCCGATTCCCAATTTCCGCCATAATCATTCATAGCGACGGTGAAATCTTTGTAGGGCGGAATGGACCTCTTTTGTCCACTCCGCCGATTCCCAATCTTCGCCGTGAACATTGGTGGCGACGGTGAAATCCTTGTAGGGCGGAATGGCATTCCTTTCGCCACTCCGCCGATTCCCAATTTCCGCCATAATCATTCATAGCGAAGGTGAAATCTTTGTAGGGCGGAATGGACCTCACTGGTCCACTCCGCCGTTGATTGTTTATTGCGGCGGAGTCCGCAAATGAGGCGGATTCCGCCCTACAAAAAAACAGTAATTGCCCCGCCCGTA
>JAYFQB010000198.1:0-5957 GCA_034927385.1 Anaerolineaceae bacterium
GCTATCGACGAAATCATCGGCGAGATGGAGTCCCTCAGTAACCCAACCGTTGGATTGCTCGCGAAGCCAGGCCAAACGGACATTCGTGTCACTGCTAAGGCACAGTCTGCTGCTGAGGCTGAAACCATGATGGAACCTGTGCTTCAGGAAATCCGGGAAAAATTGAAGGATTTCATCTATGGTGAAAATGAAACAACCCTTGAGCAGGCAGTCGCTGAGCTATTAAACCAATCCCACACCCGTCTCTCGATCATCGAAAGCGGTACCAATGGCGAAATATTTGGAAAATTGAAAACTCACATTCCCGAAGGTCAAATCACCGGAGATAATGTGGACATTGTGTTTTCCGGTGAAACGCTCAACTTCCTGTTGCACGAGTATCAGGCGCAAAAGAATGCTGATATGGTGCTCGGGGTTATCCTTAGTTCGGAGAACTCCGACCCGCATGTTCGGATCGCTTTACTGAGCAACGGTCAAGTAACTGAAGTAAACCGCCTTTATGGGGGACCCTCCGGAGATGCTCTCACATGGGCAACAAACTACGCTCTGGACATGATCCGCTGGACGTTTATAAAGTAAAAAAGGAGAAAAATGCACAGTTTATCCACCATACTCAGGAATGCCATCGTTCTGACAATGAATCAGGACAGCGAGATTTTTGAACCTGGCGCGGTTGCCATTGATGGCGATAAGATCGTTGCTGTCGGATGCGAAAAGGACATTCTTTCCCAGTATCAGGCTGCTGAAGTCATTGATTGCGGTAAAAAGGTACTGATGCCTGGATTAATTAACACCCACACTCACATTCCAATGACTTTGCTGCGCGGCTTATCTGATGACCTGCGCCTTGATGTCTGGCTGATGGGTTATATGATGCCTGTGGAACGCGAGTTCGTCTCACCTGAGTTCGTCCGCCTTGGCACCAAACTTGGTTGTGCTGAGTTTATCCGTTCCGGCGTAACCACCTATAATGACATGTATTACTTTGAGGACGACATCGCGGAAGCAACCGCCGAAGTCGGATTGCGGGCTCTTGCCGGGCAAACTGTCCTAAAGTATCCATCTCCCGATGCTGAATCTTATGAAGATTCGCTGGTTCTATGCGAAAAACTCATTCAAAAATGGCAGGGTCATCCCTTGATCATCCCAACAATCGCGCCTCACGCGGTCTACACTTGCCCTCCGGAGGTTTTGACTTCGGTGGTGGAATTGGCGAAAAAGTACAACGCCATCGTCCACTTCCACGTCTCAGAAACCAAAGATGAGGTTGAGAACCTCCGAAAGGACCAGGGTTTACCCGTGGTTCCGTACATCCGGAAGTTCGGCATGCTCGAGACCAAGCTGATCGCGGCGCATTGCGTTTTTATCGATGAAGGTGAAATCCGCAGCTTGCAGCATGCTGGGGTTGGCATTGCTCACAATCCCACCTCAAACCTGAAGCTTGCCTCGGGCTTTGCTCCTGTTGCCCGCATGATGGAATTAGGCTGCAATGTTGGAATTGGCACAGATGGTTCCGCTTCCAACAATGACCTGGATATGTTCGAAGAAATTCGCCTTGCAAACCTGATCGCAAAAGCAACCACTGGCGACCCCACTGTATTGCCTGCCCGCCAAACGCTCCAGATGGCAACCATTCTCGGCGCGAAAGCGCTGCATATGGACGAGCTCATCGGCAGCCTTGAACCTGGCAAACGTGCTGACATCATCCTGATTGACATTTCGCCTGTTCATAACCAACCCCGTTTCAAGCGTGAGCCAGACGGCATTTATGCTCAGATAATTTATGCGTCCAAGTCTACTGATGTAACAGACACGATGGTAAATGGAAAATGGCTGATGCGCGATCGCGAATTGCTCACGATTGATGAGCAGCAGTTACTCTCCGAGAGTGCGGTTGTCGCTGCGAAAATTGACGAATTCCTTAAAGATCGGGAGGAATCTGTTTTCTCCAAGCTGATTGCCATCGGCGGCGCAGCAGAGGAGGAAAGCTTTGAAGTTCAGGCGAAGGTTAAAGTGGATTCGATTGCACCGGTATTGGAAGCTCTGTCAAAACCAGGCATCCAAATCATGCGGAAACGCCATTATCACGAGTACGATACATATTTCAGCTTTGACCGACCCGCCCAGGGGCGCCTGCGTTATCGCGAGGATGAATTCCTGGACGATATGGGCAGGACGACCAACGTGCGTTCCCGCTTGACTCTCATCGGTGAGCTCGAAAAGCCTGGTGTCCAGAGCGACAGCCAGATTATGCTTTCGCGCAGTCGCTATCTCGCCCCCGCTACCCACAGCTTGCGCTTCTATCAGGAATATTTCAAGCCTGTTTCTAAGATTGAAATCGAAAAGAATCGCCTGCGATACTTAATTCAGTACAAAAACACCGAATTCTATATCAATCTCGATACCATTCAACAGCCAAATATCGGAAATTTCGTTGAGATTAAGAGCCGCACCTGGAGCCGCCAGGACGCCGACCAAAAAACCGCATTGATTCATGAGCTTGTCACGTATCTTGGTCTGGATAATACGGAGATCAACACATTAGATTACCTGAAGATCGTCGAGAATACCCTCGGAAAGTAGAGCTTGGTATGGACACAATAAAGGTTTTATTTGCTTCAGCAGAAGTCGCTCCCTTTGCCAAAGTTGGCGGATTAGGCGATGTATCTGGCGCGCTTCCTCCTGCCTTAATGGATCTTTCAGGTGGAGCGCTTGAGCTTCGGCTCATCATGCCATTTCATGCTGCCGTTAAGAAAGTAAATCCCCCACACCGTCTGATTGGGAATTTCTCCTTTGAAGCGAATGGGCGTCCGATTGATTGCGATCTTTATGTCAGTGAGATAAATGGTGTTCCGGTTTACTTGCTGGATAACGAATTTATCAATCACGACTCACCGGTCTATCACGGCGATTGGACGTTGGATGGGTTGAAGTATGTCACCTTTTCTCTGGCAATCCTGGAAGCAGCCCGCTACCTGGATTGGAAAATTGATATTCTTCATGCCAATGACTGGCACACTGCTTTAGCGGTTTATGCCCTTCGATCGATTTATGCTGACGACCCATTTTTCGCGCAAGTGAAGACAATTCTCTCTGTTCACAACCTGCCATTTAATGGATGGGGTTCACAGGAAGCTATGACTTCGCTTGGTTTTGAGGCTGGCACCGATCCCGATTTGCCCGATTGGGCGAAGTTCACCCCGCTGCCTCTTGGGCTTTCTGCGGCGGACAAAGTGATTGCGGTTTCACCAAATTACGCGCGTGAAATATTAACCCCCGAGTTTGGCTGTGGGATGGATGCCTACCTGCAAAAGCACGCCGATAAGGTCATGGGAATCCTCAACGGCATTGATGAAACCAGGTGGGACCCATCAACGGACACCGCTATTTCAAGCAACTTCAGCCTGGAAAACATTGAAGGCAAGTTCAAAAACAAATTGGACCTGCAAAAGGCGCTTGGTTTTGAAGTCAACCCTGACATTCCGCTTCTGACTACCGTCAGCCGTCTGGACCGTCAAAAGGGAATACACAGCATCCTTCAAACGCTTCCCAAACTTTTGGCTCTCCCCTGGCAGTTCGCTCTTTTAGGAACCGGCGACCCAGAGCTTGAACGGCGAGCAAACGAACTCAGCGCAAAATATCCGAACCGAATTGCCTGCATTCTTAAGTATGATGACATCATAGCTCGTATGCTATACGCAAGCGGCGATTTATTCCTCATGCCGAGCCTCTACGAACCCTGCGGTCTCTCCCAAATGTTTGCGATGAGATACGGCAATCTGCCGGTGGCAACCAGCACGGGCGGTTTGGCAGATTCGATCACCGATTACTCTAAGGATCCGGCTACTGCCACAGGCTTCCTCTATGCCGAAAAGAATGAAGCCGGTCTTGAAAAGGCTCTTGGTCTTGCCCTATCAACTTTTGAGGATAAAACTGCTTGGGCGATAATGCGTCGGAACGCCATGAGTGTTCATTTTTCGTGGAAACTTTCTGCCGGCAAGTATCTTGATGTTTACCAAAGCCTGATGGCTTAAAAACTACTTTTAAAGGATTTTTTATGAAACTTCAACGTTCCTCTGGTATTTTGCTTCATCCTACCAGCCTCCCCAGCCCGGATGGCATAGGTGACCTGGGACCCGAAGCTTACCATTGGATTGACTTCCTCCATTCGTCTGGTACGCAAATGTGGCAGATCCTGCCACTCGGACCAACTGGCTACGGCGATTCACCCTATCAATGTTTCTCCGCGTTTGCTGGGAACCCGTTTCTCGTAAGTCCAACCCTTTTGCTGGAATCCGGTCTGTTAAAACCCTCAGACCTACGCCAGCGTCCGGAATTCCCTGAGACACGCGTTGACTTTGGTCCGGTAATTCAGTGGAAAAACCACCTATTGGACCTGGCATATAAAAACGTTCTGCAGCGTCACCCTGCGGATATCGCAAATCAGTTTCTGCACTTTGAAAAACAGAACTCCGATTGGCTGGACGATTTCAGCTTGTTTATGGCAATCAAGGAATCTCAGGGCGGACGACCGTGGTCCGAGTGGCCAAGACCACTGAAATTCCGTGAGGCTGAAGCGTTGGATCAGGTTCGCGTCAATTTAGCAGCGGTTATTGAAAAAGTAAAATTCAGCCAATTCCTGTTCGATCAGCAGTGGCAAAATCTGAAAAACTACGCTCATAATAAGGGAATTCGCATAATTGGAGATATGCCTTTTGTCATCGCTCTTGACAGCGCGGACACCTGGGCTAACCCTGGTCTTTTCCTGATGGACGAAGCGCTTGCGCCTACGATGGTTGCGGGCGTTCCGCCGGATTACTTCGCTGTAACCGGACAGCTTTGGGGCAACCCGCTTTATAGTTGGCAGGTTCATGCCGCTCAGCAATACGACTGGTGGGCTCGCCGGCTTGGCGCGGTTCTTTCCATGGTGGACCTGGTTCGGTTGGATCATTTCCGCGGCTTCGCCGCCGCCTGGCATGTTCCCTTTGGCTCAGAAAATGCCATTCATGGGCAGTGGATTAAAAGCCCCGGCTTAGAATTGTTCACCGTCCTAAAAGCTCGCTTCCCCGAACTCCCGATCATCGCAGAGGATCTTGGCGTTATCACGCCGGACGTTGAGGAATTAAGAGATGGCTTCGGACTGCCAGGGATGAAAATCCTTCAGTTTGCCTTTAGCGGCGACCCAGAAGATAACTTCCTTCCCCACCACTATCCGGATAACTGTTTTGCTTACACAGGCTCGCACGATAACGAAACAGCTCAGGGTTGGTTTGACCACGCCTCCTTTGCGGAAAAGAAATTCTGCCTCGATTATCTTGGCGCTTCCGAAAGCGAAGTCCCCCAGCGGATGATACGCGAAGTGTGGAGATCTGTCGCGCGGTTTGCCGCAGCCCCGATGCAGGACTTCCTCGGTTTAGGCTCAGAAGCACGTATGAACCTCCCTGGAAGCGCTTCAGGCAACTGGTCCTGGCGCATGTCAAAACACGCGTTAACCGATACGCTGCGAGACCAGATTTACCGGTTGAATTTTCTTTACAGTCGTCTGCCCGATCGTGAAAAAGCTGAGAATACGCAGAGATTTCTCTCGGAAACCAGCGATACTGTAAAACCGCGCTAACAAGTTCTTTGGAGGTA
Source organism: Anaerolineaceae bacterium (assembly GCA_034927385.1). Taxonomy (GTDB): domain Bacteria; phylum Chloroflexota; class Anaerolineae; order Anaerolineales; family Anaerolineaceae; genus Mesolinea. The sequence continues at coordinate 5,635 of JAYFQB010000198.1, forward strand.
ATAGAAACAGGCTGACCAAAAGGTCAGCCTGTTTAAGTTATCCCTGGGGATATTTTTCGTGAGCAGCCATGGCAGTACCCACGATGCCAGCCAGATTCTGAAGCTTTGCTGCCACAACCGGAGCTTCCGTTGTGAAATACTTGGAATATTTTTCAAAACTGCTGCTAATCCCGCCGCCAAGCACAAAGATATCCGGGTTCAGCATAGCTTCATATGCCAATAAGATGCCGTTGAGGCGTAATGCCCAACGTTTCCAGGTCAGCTTCTCTCTTGTCTTGATTGCTGCGGAAGCCCGGTGTTCCGCTTCTTTCCCTTTAACCTCT
>JAYFQB010000147.1:0-4115 GCA_034927385.1 Anaerolineaceae bacterium
CTATTTGATGGTGTGCGTGGTTTTGGTTTTGGTGGGCTATAAAAAGGACAAACCTTTCAGGACGGCTGTGTTTGTGGTGCTCGCTTCGGCATGGGCGGGCATTAGCCGTGTCAACTGGATGCCCGTGCCGGGTTTGATGGCAACCGCGATGTACCTTCTGGACTGGCCTTTTGACGGAAAAAAGTGGTTCCGTTACCTGTTAAACCCTGTTATCTGGGTGGTTGGGGGATTTGCCGCGGCGATACTTGCCAAGCAAGGCTATATTGCCATTTCAGGCGAGAACCCAGCCCTGTTTGACTCTGCTTTTTCTTCCGCGCTGCTTTGGCGCAGGCTGCTGCCAAACGCGACATTCTTCCTCGGCATCTTGCCGGCGATCTTGCTTGTGATGCTTCCTGGAGTGGCGCTGCTTTGGCTGAAGTTCCGTCAAAAAAGCCTGCCGGCTATGCACTGGATGCAGTGGTTGGGTTTGGCTGGGATTCTCTTCGTTTTCTTTGCCGGCGGCTTGGTTGTGAGCGTAAAAATTGGCGGTGGGGGTGACCTTCATAACCTCGATGCATTCCTGGTCTTTTGGGCGTTAATTGTGGGAGGGATTCTGGCAAGCAGCCCTAATCCGCAAAAAGCGCAGCCACCGGCATCATCAAGCCAGGCATGGAAGTTTTGGATGGCTGTGGCGGTAATCGTTCCGGTTTTCTTTGCGTTTATGCGGTCAGGATCCTGGTCGTTCGGTTCCGCCCAGGCGCAAGGCGCGGACCTGACCAGTTTCAAGAATGCGATGGCTGTGCTAAAAGAGGAAGGCGGCGATGTTCTGTTCATCTCGGAACGCCAGTTATTGTCTTTTGGAGAGTTGGACCTTCCGGTTGTGGCTGAGTACGAAAAGGTCTTCCTGATGGAAATGGCAATGGGAAACAACCAGGAATATCTCGACCTTTTCCGCCAGAAGTTGAAAGAGCATGCTTTCACGGCGATTGTCAGTGACCCATTATCCACGAATATTCAAGGCGGTAACCGCGGCTTTGCCGATGAAAATAATGCCTGGGTGGAGCAGGTGGTGCTGCCGATGCTGGCTGAGTATGAGGGTGTGCTTTCCTGGCGAAATGGTGAAGTTAACCTGCTGGTTCCCTTGGGAGAGAGCGATTTAATCCAGCAGTTATTGTATTCCCAACAGCCTGGAAATTAAGCTTCCGGTTCGGGGTTGACCACCTCACGGATCGCGTAGGTTTTCTTATCCTGCGATTCGTAATACGTACGCATGACGAGCTCGGCGATCAGCCCTAAAAGCACTGCCAAAAAACCCAGAATAAACATCATCACGCTGATCTGAAACCAGGGGGAGCCCAAAACAGACACCGCGGCAACGATCCTGCGGATGGCAAGCCAAAGGAAGAGAGCGACGCTTATGATCATCAGCCCAAGCCCGACCCCGCCGAAAAGGTAGATTGGTTTTTGAGAGAATTTCATCAGAAATTGAACAGTGAACAGGTCCAGAATGACCTTTACGGTGCGTTCAAGCCCATAGTTTGCCTTGCCGTGCTTGCGCGGGTGGTGGCGCACGACTACTTCGCTGATTTTACCGCCCGCTTCTTTCGCGTAGACAGGAATGAATCGGTGCATCTCGCCGTAGAGGTTGATCGATTCCAAAATCTCGCGGCGGTAGGCTTTGAGCGTGCAGCCATAATCGTGCAGGTGAACGCCGGTGCTCGAGGAATTCAGTTTGTTTGCCAGGTGTGAGGGTAGGTTGCGCGTCAGTTGATTATCCTGACGGTCTTTGCGCCAGCCGCTGACAACGTCGTACCCTTTGTTGAGCTCATCGAGAAGGACGGGGATATCTGCCGGATCATTTTGCAGGTCGGCATCCATCAGGATTACGATCTCGCCATTGGATTCGTTAATACAGGCACTGATTGCGGCGGTCTGCCCATAATTACGCCTGAACACGACCATTCGCACTCGATCCGGAGCCTGTTCGTGCAACTGGCGGATCACCTCGACGCTTGCGTCGCGGCTGCCGTCATCCACAAAAGTGACATCCCAGTCCATCTCGAGCGGTTGCATGGCAGCCGTGATTTGTTCGAACAGCTCGGGCAGGTTCTTTTCTTCGTTATAGACAGGCACGACAATTGAGAGTTTCATGGTTGCTCCGCGTGTAATAATGACTTGCCTGATTATAATGCCTGTCTGAGGCGGAACGGGAAAGTCAGGTATAATTTTTGCGATGAATACGTAGAACGATGAAGGCGTCCTGGGAGGGCACAAACAACCGGACGATCCGGTTGATCTGGCGCTGCGTCCCTCTGCTTTGGACGAGCTGATCGGGCAGGAGCTGGTCAAGGAAAACCTACGGATTCAAATCCAGGCGACCAGGCAGCGAGGCGAGGCACTTGAACATGTTCTTTTCCACGGACCTCCCGGCTTGGGAAAAACCACCCTCGCGCACATCCTCGCGACGGAGATGGGTGTCAACATTAAAGTTACGTCGGGTCCCGCGATTGAACGGGCGGGCGATCTGGCTGCCATCCTGACCAATCTGCGTGCTGGCGACATCCTCTTCATTGACGAGGTGCACCGTTTGGGGCGGATGGTGGAGGAGGTCCTCTACCCTGCCATGGAAGATTACGCGCTGGATATCATCATCGGAAAAGGACCTGCTGCGCGTTCGGTGCGCCTTAAGCTGCCGCGGTTCACTGTTGTTGGCGCGACAACCCGGCTGGCTCTGCTTAGCGCCCCGCTCAGGGCGCGATTTGGAGCGGTTTATCGCCTGGATTATTACGACTCAAAAGCTCTCTCCGATATCGTTCGCCGGGGTGCCCGTTTGTTGAACGTCCCTTGCGAAGAAGACGGCATTCTCGAGATTGCCCGGCGGGCACGCGGCACACCGCGCATCGCGCTGCGAATGCTGCGCCGTGTGCGAGACTATGCCGAGGTAAAAGCCGGTGGTCACATCACGGCGGAAGTGGCTGAGGCAGGGCTTAGCATGATGAATATTGATGGAGTTGGCCTTGACGACATGGACAGGCGCATTCTTCTGACCATTATCGAGAAGTACAATGGCGGACCTGTTGGCCTGAACACAATTTCCGCCTCGGTAAGCGAGGAGCCTGACACCATCATGGATGTCGTTGAGCCCTACCTGCTGCAGCTTGGCTTTATTGACCGAACCGCCCAGGGGCGTGTGGCGACCAAAGCGGCGTATGATCACCTCGGAAAAACGTATGTGCCATCCGTTGGGCAGCCTGACCTTTTTAACGACGCAGGCTGATCACTTTCCATGAAAACCGAAGATTTTTCCTACGACCTGCCCGCGGCGTTTATCGCCCAGACTCCCGCTGAGCCGCGCGACCATTCACGCCTGATGGTGCTGGATCGTGCGGATGGGCAAATCAGCCATCGGAGTTTCTTTGAAATCGGTGAGTTTCTGCGAGCTGGCGACCTGTTGGTGGTCAATGAGACGCGCGTTTTCCCTGCCCGGTTTTATGGAACCAAACTACCCGGCGGTGGTAAAGTGGAGATTCTGCTGCTAAAAAAGATTGATGAGCTCTGCTGGGAGTGCCTGGTGGGGGGCAGCGGGCTGAAACCAGGACGGAAGGTTCAGGTTACCGGAGGTCCTACAGCAGAGGTGGCTGAGGACCTTGGCGAGTCCCGGAGGCTTGTGCGGTTCACGGAGCCGATTGAAGGTGCTTTTGACAGCGCGGGGCATATGCCCCTGCCGCCGTATATCCGCGCCTACAGGGGCGATCCCGAACGCTATCAAACCGTTTTTAATAAAACTGTGGGTTCCGCCGCGGCGCCAACCGCCGGGCTGCACTTCACCCCTGAGCTGCTCGAAAAATTGCAACAGCAAGGGATCCGCCTCGCGAAAATTGACCTTCATGTCGGGTTGGATACCTTCGCGCCGGTCACGGAAGACGACCCGCAAACCCACCAAATCCATAAGGAGTGGTGCTCCATCAGCACGGAAACCGCCGACATGATCAACCAAACCCGCCAAAACGGGGGAAGGGTAATCGCGGTGGGAACGACCTCAGTGCGCACGCTCGAAAGCGCGTCTGCGCATAGCCAGGATGGCTTGCTGCAGCCGTGGAAGGGCGATACAAGCCTGTTTATCCTGCCGGGCTATC
>JAYFQB010000130.1:0-6499 GCA_034927385.1 Anaerolineaceae bacterium
GACCTACAACTGCTGATGTCAGGTTGAACCGCGCAACCTGACCTACAACTACAGCTACATCTCTGATGCCAGGTTGAAATGCGCAACCTGACTTACAACTACTACAGCTACTGACTTTTGAAACACATACACGTGCATCAAAAAATTCTTGACTCTCGCCAGCTATGCTATAATCTTTATTCTGGTGGGGTATTTATTTCCCCTGTGCTCAAGCTATGAAAACGACCGGAACCTTACCAAATCATCGCCGTGTTAGTGCCTTGCTTGTCGTTGGAGTGTTGGTGTCCTTCGTTTTGCTTGTCAATGCCTGCGGTACCGGCGCTGGCAGACCGCTGCAGGGATCAGGTGACCAGTCGGTCATACCCTGGGCAACCGCCACCCTTACCCGCACCCCTCAGCCTACCCCGACCGACACCCCGGATATATGGCCGACCTTCGCCCCACCCAATAGCCCCGCCGTCACAGCCATTCCCCCAGCCACCCCCCGTCTGGAGTTGGATAAAGACGTGAAAATCTGGCTGATTCTGGGCACCGAAGCCGAAAAACCTTATAGCAGCCGGACGGATGCAATCCACCTGCTGCTGATCAACGAACGGCTATCCAAGGCGAGCGTCATCTCCATCCCGGGCAGCTTGTTCCTCTACCTTCCCGGGCACACGATGCAGCGGCTAAACACGGCTTACGCCCTGGGCGGCATGGAACTTGTACGTGATACTCTTGCGTACAACTTTGGCATCCGCCCCGACAAGTTCGTTCTCGCCCATCCCACTGAGTTTAAGTGGTTGGTGGATGATTTGGGCGGGTTGGATGTAAGTGTCTTTTTCCCGATCCGCGATGCGTGCGGTGGATTGCCCGCCGGCACACACCACCTGACCGGTGATAAGACCTATTGTTACGTTTCGTATGATGACGGCGATGAGGTCAGCCGCACTCGCCGCCAACAGCAGATTTTACAATCGCTCTTTACCAAGTTAGTTCAAAATGGCAGATTAGCCCGGCTGCCGGTTTTGTATGTGTCCTACCAGGAACAGCTCGAAACCGACATCTCCCTGATGGATCTCTTGCTTCGTGTACCCCTGGCGCTTCGCCTTGGGGACCCGGATCGGGTGAGCTATTTCGTATTGGGATGGGAGCAGCTGAGCCAGTGGGAATTGCCTGACAACACCCAGACCAAGGTTCTGATCCCCCGTGAGGATGAGGTTGCGCGGGTGTTTGCCCAAGCGCTGGCGGCGATCAGCGAACCCTCCCCCTTGGGAGAGATCGTCCTGACATATGAAGCCCAGGTAACCATCGCCGTCGCGCTGACCCAGACCGCCCAGGCAACTGGACATGTGCCTGTCTGGCCCACGAACACCCCGGTTGGGCAATACACACAACCCCCAACCCAGCCAGGTCAGCCGACCGCGACCCGCACGCCGGTTCGCACATCGACCCCCCGCGTAACTGCCACGCATTCTGAACCCTACCCGATACCGACAGCGGTTTTCCACACCCCAACTCCTACTCCGCTCACGTATCCGGGTAATTGATAAATGGAGAAAATGAGAATACAGACCAAACACCAGCGAATGATCCCGCTCATCAGAGTTCTGATGGTGTGTGGTCTTTTGCTGGGTCTGATCGGAACGGCTCCCGCCGAATCGATCTCATTGCCCTCCGCTGGGGTTAGCCGGTTTGTAACCATCGAGGTCGACTACACCATTTACGAGTGGTGGCTGCTCTCCTGGAAAACTTCCGAAGTCGTTTGCCAGGTCTACACGGAGCATGATTCCTGGCCAGATTCTTCTGAGGTGCTCTACTACTGCGGGTCGACCATCCAAAAGCAATGGCTCAACACTCACGCCTGCCTTTTTGACGACAACATCACCAACTCCCAGGACTGCAACGGCTTATACCTCCACCAGGCAAGCATCACGCCTTCCAAACGCAAGGTCGAGATCAGCTTGCCTTCCCCCGAAGTGTTTGTCTCAATAGCCAACTGCAACAAAACTCCAGGGCAGAATAACTGCACCACACTGCCCTATCTGCGCCTGAAAGCGGAAGAACCACTCCCCAACGAAGAGATCATCCAGATCCTTGGCACCGTCAACGGCGCAGGTTTTAGCTGCCCGGGCAGTGCCTGTGACCTGCCCCTCAGCCCGACCGGCATGGAAGGTGTCCAGGTGGAATTCTGGGCGGAGTCTTCTTATGGCGATTCGAGCAAGCGCTATAGTGCGCAGGTCCGTGTGATTCCATGGGGCGATTTTGCCAACCCCGACCAGCCCGCCACCGACAAGCCCAGTTATTATGTGGACGTGCTCAGTTCGCAATGGCTGGGGGAGGGGCAGTCCACCTGTTCTGAAATCTGGCAGTCATTCTTACCGGTGGATGGACCATCCTCCTGGCTCCGAACCCCCCAACTCGCCGGCGAGCTCGTCTCAACCAACGAATACTACCTGCTTGCCGGGCTGCTCATCAAGCAGGGCATGGTCGACGCCGGCACTTGCCCTTCGGGCGGGCTCGAAACCAACGGTGCCGCGAACGCCTGCGGCATGCTAAGGGCGCAACCGGTTGTGGATGAATGGCAAAACCAGTTTGACTCTGAAATTATGCGTGTCGCCGAGGACACAGGTGTTCCTGCCCAATTGATGAAAAATATCTTCAGCCGCGAAAGTCAGTTTTGGCCCGGAATCTACGAAAAAGTCCGCGAAGCCGGGCTTGGCCATCTAAGCGATATCGGCGCGGACGGAGTGTTGCTCTGGAATCCGGCATTTTACAGCCAGTTCTGCCCGCTGATTTTGGCGGATGAAACCTGCCAGCGTGGTTTTGGTAACCTAGACCCCGACCAGCAGGAACTGCTGCGAGGCGCGCTTGTCCAGAAGGTCAACGCCGCCTGCCCGAACTGCCCTCTGGGGATTGACCTCGCGCAGGCAAACTTTAGCATTAGCATCTTTGCCCGCAGCCTTCTGGCTAATTGTGAGCAGGTGCGCCAGATCATCTATAACTCCACCGGCAGACAATCGGGGCAAGTGGCGAAATATGAAGATTTGTGGAAATTTACCCTGCTGAATTACAATGCCGGTCCTGGCTGCCTCGGCAATGCCATGCAGAGAACCATAAATTATGGCAACCCGCTCACGTGGGAAAATGTCAGTTACAACCTGGAAGAAGGATGCCGCGCCGGAATTTCGTATGTCGAAGACATCTCATCCATGCCTCAGTCCGAGGTGGGTGGTATCAATGACCTCCTGAGCACCCCCAAGCCCAGCACGTACCTGCCCACACCCACGCTCCAGCCTACTCCGCGCCCAATCATCGTCACCCCAACACCCGGACCAACCGCCACACCAGGCGGTCCAACTCCGACCGTTACGCCTTACCCCTAACCCCCTTGCTCTGAATCAGGCTTTGCCTGAACGCAGCTCCTCAAGCTGGGCTTCGAGCTCCGCCCGTTTATCAATCCCGGCTTGCTCAACTTCGTACCGCACGTTTTGGACGTAGTCGCAGATTTTTGCTTTCAGATCTTCGCCTTTGTAAGGCGTGTACAGACGAGCTAATGTCGTCCCCACTAACCCACCAACCAGCGCGCCAAAAAACCAACTGGAACTTTTGCTCATGTCATCTTCCTTTCGAGATTTGCTCCCTCAATTATAAGGGATTGCTTCATCGGAGGAGCGGGTCTGTACATTAAAGACGCGTTCAAATCCTGTTGTGCCAGCCGTTACTAACGGATTTACATTAATTTGACAAATGTTAATATCTCTCTATCAAACAATTGCTATTCTTTAGGCACATTAATAATGGAAGTTCTTTTGAACGAAAAGGAGTGAATATGGGAAAAATTATTGGCATCGACCTTGGCACAACAAACAGTGTCGTTTCTGTCATGGAAGGCGGATCTCCGACTGTGATTTCCACGTCGGAAGGCTCACGTCTGTTGCCTTCGGTGGTGGCTTTTAATAAAAATGGTGAACGGTTGGTAGGTGTACCTGCCAAACGGCAAGCAGTCGTAAACCCCGAGAACACGGTTTCATCCGTGAAGCGTTTCATAGGCCGCCGCTACGACGAAGTGGCGCAGGAACGCGCGATGGTATCTTTTAAGGTAGTCTCCGGTCCCACCGGCGATGCCCGCATCCAGATCCCTGTAACCGGACAAACCTATACCCCGCAGGAAATCTCCGCAATGGTGTTGGGCAAGCTCAAAACAGACGCCGAAGCATACCTGGGCGAAAAAGTTACCCAGGCTGTGATTACCGTGCCGGCTTACTTCAACGACAGCCAGCGCCAGGCAACCAAAGATGCCGGCAAAATTGCCGGTCTCGAAGTGATGCGCATCATCAACGAACCAACCGCCTCTGCCTTAGCCGACGGGCTCGACAAGAAAGAAAATGAGATCATTCTCGTCTTTGACCTGGGTGGTGGAACGTTTGACGTTTCTCTGCTCGAAGTCGGCGACGGGGTGGTGGAAGTGAAAGCCACCAATGGCGATACGCACCTCGGCGGTGATGATTGGGACAACGCGATTGTAAATTGGGCTGCCGATGAGTTCCTGAAAGACCAGGGAATCGACCTGCGACAGGATCGCCAGGCGCTCCAGCGTCTGCGTGAAGCTTCGGAGAAGGCAAAAACAGAGCTCAGTTCCGTGCTCGAAACAGAAATCAACCTGCCATATATCACGGCTGATGCCAGCGGTCCAAAACACCTGCTGCTCAAGCTCAGCCGCGCAAAGTTCGAACAAATGACCGAGAGCCTGCTTAATCGCTGTCTGGCTCCATTCCAGGCAGTCATTAAAGACGCCGGTGTGAGCATCGACCGCATTAATGAAGTGGTTTTGGTCGGCGGGTCAACCCGTATGCCGATGGTCCAGGAATTTCTAAAAAAGCAAACCCACGGCAAAGAGCCCAACAAGGGCGTCAACCCGGATGAGGTCGTCTCGATTGGCGCAGCCATTCAAGGCGGCGTGCTTGCCGGCGATGTTAAGGACGTGCTGTTGCTGGACGTCACCCCGCTCTCTTTGGGCGTGGAGACTCTCGGCGGTGTTATGACCCACCTGATCGAACGCAACACGACCATCCCGGTCAAGAAGACCGAAACCTTCTCGACCGCTGAAGACAGCCAAACAGCCGTGGACATCCATGTGCTTCAGGGTGAACGCCCGATGGCAACCGACAATATGACCCTCGGTCGCTTCCGCCTGGACGGCATCCCGCCGGCGCCGCGCGGCATACCGCAAGTGGAAGTCACGTTTGACATCGACGCCAACGGCATCCTGAGCGTGACCGCGAAGGATAAAGCCAGCGGCAAGGAGCAGCGCGTAACCATTACCGCTTCTACAAACCTTAACAAGAACGATGTGGAACGCATGGTGCGTGAGGCCACGCAGAACAAGGCCGAGGATGATCGTCGCAAGGCGCTGATCGAAGCCCGCAACATGGGCGACAGCCTGGCGTATCAGTCAGAAAAGAGCCTGAAGGACCTGGGCGAGAAGGTGGATGTTGCCCTGCGCAATGACGCCGAAGCCAAGATCCAGGTGTTACGCGGCACGCTCACTGGCGATGACGTCAGCGCAATCACCAACGCGAGCAACGCCTTGCAGGAAGTGATGCAGAAGATCGGCACCGCTGCATATCAACAAAGTGGACCTGCCGACGGCGGTCAGCCAGGAGCTGGATTTGGCGGCCAGCCTGGAGCTGGTTTTGGTGGCCAACCCGGCCAGCAGCCCGGTCAGCCGGACGGGAACGGTGAAGACTTTGTAGAAGGTGAATTCCGCGAAGCATAAAAGCCAATTTTTACGTAGAGAGAGCCTGTTCGTGTAGAGCAGGCTCTTTTATTACCTTAAGATGTGAGAATTAATCTTAACGTGGCGTAGGGTGAGATTGAACGCACTCAGGGGCTCACTAAACACATTTGTAGGGTGCGTTCAATCCGCCGATAGGAATGGTTTGTAGAGATTTGGCGGATTAAGGGCACGATACACTTGTCCACCACATAGTTCACAGTGCCCTCAACCGCGCCTTACGAACGGAGCTTGTTCTTCTTCAGATTTTATGAGAGATCGTTCGGTCAAAACCCTCGCGCACCCATGAGACAGCTGAGAGTTATTTTCTGCAATGTTTGAGATTATTACTACTGTATAATAATTACAAAACAGAGGAGGAAAAATGACTGGTTATGAATTGGAAGACGAGTTTATCTCACGAACTGAAAAGAATCTGAGAACAATTGAAAAACTAAGTAGACAGGGCGAAAGTGTCTATGAGGTAACTCAGTTAATCAACTCGTTGTTAGGTCTGTTAGTTTTCCCAAGGGAAGTTTTCTTAGACAACATTCCCAGAATTTCGAGAGAAAATATGGAAAAGGAAGGGTGGCCACTACCTGATGAACGAATAGGACAGGTTCGTCATCTACGAGAACTTGTGAAAAATCTGAGAAATGGCGTTGCCCATTGTAATATCGAACTGATTACTAAGGGGAGTGAAATAGACGGCATACAATTCAAAAATTACGATCTGAAAGACAA
>JAYFQB010000063.1:0-1550 GCA_034927385.1 Anaerolineaceae bacterium
GGTATGATTCTACTCTTGTTGAACTAATTTTGGGGGACCCACAAATGAACTCAGGAGTTCAGCCTCCAATGCCCGAGAAACGCCCTCGTGCGTTCATCTTTTGGCGAATTGAACAGCTCCTCCGCCGGACCCTGCTCCACCAACCACCCCTTTTCGAGGTACAAGACTTCTTCCGCCAATCTGAGCGCCTGGGCGGGCGAATGGGTGGAGAAAATCAACGCGCAGCCTGTGTTCCGCACGTAATCCCTAAGCGTGGTTTCAATCAGGTCCATGCTGCGCACGTCCGTGGAGGACGTCGGCTCATCCAACAGGAGAATGTCATAAGAACGCACCAACACCCTTGCCAGAGCCATTCGCTGAGCTTCCCCTCCCGAAAGCCTGTCCCCCCGGGCTTTCAGAAGGTTCTCCATCCCAACCGATTCCAGCGCTTTTTGGGCTAATTGTTTGGCGTCACTTTGACCATCCAAAGCCAACTCGACATTTTCGAGCACAGAGAAGGAAAAGGCGTAAGGAGATTGAGGAAGGTAGCCCAACTTCTTACCTTCAAACCCCTCAATTCTGCCGGAAGTTGCTTTAATCGTGCCGCCGAGCAGGCGGATTAAAGTCGTTTTCCCGCTGCCATTTTCACCGATAATGCCATATCGTCTGCCCGGCTCGAAATGCAATTCCGGGATATCCAATACGACTCTGCCCGCATATTGCTGGACTAAATCATAGACCGCTATCACGCTGCGTTTGCTCCTGTATTCGATGGACCAGGCTATTGATGATGAACGAGATGATTAATAAAATGACGCCCAAAGCGATTGCCAGCTCAAAGCGCCCCATGTTCGTTTGCATCATGATCGCGGTGGTCATGACCCGGGTCTTAAACTGGATGTTGCCTCCAACCATTTGCACAGCTCCAACTTCAGCAATGGATCGCCCGAAACCTGCCAACGCGGTGGTCACGAAAGGTATCCGACACTCTTTTATTGTCAACCAAAGGCGTTTTGAGCCAGAGATCCCAATACCCGCGCATGTCTCATTGATCGATGGCGCTCGCAAGCTAACAATGTTGGCGGTCATTCCCGCAATGATCGGCGAAATCAACACAACCTGCGCGATGACCATTGCTGAAACAGAATAGAGCAAGCCCATCTTTCCCAAAGGTCCACTGCGCGACAAAATCAGGAAAACAATCAAGCCAGCCACAACTGGAGGCAAGCCCATCAGCGTGTTGGTAATCCTTGAGAGGATTGCCTTCCCCCTGAACTGATTCGCGCCCATCGCCACCCCCCAGGGGATTCCGAGCAGCGTCGAAATCAGCGTGCTCAGCACGGACATGCGCAGAGTTACGCCAATGATTTGGCGTAACTCTGGATCCGCGCCGAACAATAATTCGAGGACTTGCTTGACCAAGCGAGTTCCGCTTCAGGTTAGTCCAGGTTGAAGAACAGTGGTTCTCCGTATTCCGCCACGCCGAACTCAGCTATCATATTGCGGGCGGTGTCAGTTTTCAGCCAGTCGATGAAAGCCTGTGCCCCAGCCGCGTTCGTATCCTCGAAGCG